>USPJ01000184.1 GCA_900556645.1 uncultured Lachnospiraceae bacterium | reverse complement strand
TTTTTGAAAAAATTTAATAAAAAAATTGTCGATAATATCACAAAACAAGGGCTTTTCTTTGACAGGAATCAGCAAAAACGAATAAAAAAGAACAAAAAAATACTTGTCTTTTTTACAGGATAATTTATAATAGAATAAGATTAGGATGACTATATCTAGTTTCCAAATTCTGGGAAAATACAAAGTGTAGTTGTACGTCAGAGGGAAAGGAGCAGAAAATGATTAATTCAAGTGCCTATAATTACATCAATGTATTGGATAAGGCGGCGGATGCCAGTTGGCTGAGAGAGTCTGCTATTACCAACAATATTGCCAATGTGGACACGCCGGGATACAAACGGCAGGATGTGGATTTTGAGGGACTGTTAAAAACAGAACTTCGCCGAAGCAAATATGAGTCTTTGGACAACAAAGTAAAGAACATCCATTTGAATCATTTGAATGCAAAGACGTATACCGATTCCGCAAACTACTCTTATCGTCTGGATGACAATAACGTAGACATTGATACGGAAGAAGTTGAACTGGCGTCCGAACAGCTCCGCTATACGGGACTGGCAAACAGTATTACACATGAATTTACCAGATTAAAGAGCGTAATGGGATAGGAGGTAGCGTATGGGTTTATTTCAGTTCTTTGATATCAGTGCCACCGGAATGACCGCACAGAGATTCCGTACGGATATCATTGCAGAAAATGTAGCAAATGTAAACACAACCAGAACAGAAGACGGAACACCATACCGCAGAAAAATCGTGACTTTTCAGGAAAAGAATGTCACACCTTTTTCCAATGTGCTTCAGGGAACCAGAGAACAGTATACCGGAAACGGAGTAAAGGTTGTTTCCGTAAAAGAGGACACAGAGAGCGATTTTGTGATGAAGTACGACCCTTCCCATCCCGATGCAGATGAAAACGGCTATGTGTCTTATCCGAATGTCAACATTGTAACAGAAATGACGAACCTGATTGATGCCAGCAGGTCTTATGAGGCTAATGCTACGGCATTTGATGCCAGCAAATCCATGGCACAGACAGGGTTACAGATAGGAAAAGGCTAAGGGGGAAATATAGATGGATATTTCGGCAATTTCAAATGTATCATCTGATTACATAAAAGCGGCGATAGAGAAATCCTCGGAGCCAAAGGACGGAAGCTTCAATACCATGTTTCAGTCCATGCTGAATATGGTAGATGAAACCAATGATTTTCAGAATGCCGCAGAATCAGCAGAAATCCAGTTCGCACTGGGAGAATCCACCAGTACACATGATTTGCAGATTGCTCAGGAGAAGGCAAATGTAGCTCTGCAGTATACGGTGGCAGTGCGTGACAAACTGATTGAAGCATACAAAGAGATTATGAACATGCAGATATAGTATGGAGTGAGTAGGGAATGCAGGAAAGATTACGACAGATTTGGGATAGAATCGTAGCATGGTGGAAAAAATTCAATACCAAACAGAAGGCGTTGCTGATTAGTCTTACGGCAATCGTGTTCGTAGCACTTGCCATATTGGCGTTTGTGATGACCCGTCCGAAAATGGTAACGCTGATTACCTGTGAATCCGCAAAAGAGGCGGGAACGGTAAAAGAACTGTTGGAGGGTGAAAGCATTTATTATGAAACATCCAATGACGGACTGGCATTTCAGGTAAAGCAGGAGGATGAGGCAAATGCATCTATCCTTTTGGGGTCCAACGATATTCCTACGGAAGGATATTCCATAGACAAGGTATTTGACGGAGGATTTTCTTCCACAGAGGCGGATAAGACAAAGAAGTATCAGCTTTACATGGAGGAAAGGTTTGCAGACCAGTTGTCGCAGTTGTCCAATGTAGAATCGGCAACCGTATCTCTTTCTGTACCGACGGATGACGGAACCATTATTTCCCAAGGACAGGAGACCTATGCCAGTGTTATTCTGACGTTGGATGGGGAGATGGATGAAGATCAGGCGGCAGGTATTGCAAAATTCATAGCCACAGAAGTGGGAAATGATACCACGGATCGCATTACCATTATGGATTCGGAAACCAATCTGCTCTTCTCCGGTGGAGACAGTACTTCGGTAGGAGGAGTGGCAAGCAGCAATCTGTCCTATCAGACAAAGGTGGAGAATCTCTTTAAAAGCAATGTCAAGGATGTCATCATGGGAACCAACGTCTATGACAATGTAGAGGTAGGTCTGAATCTGAATTTGAATTTTGATCAGGAGAATATTACGGATCATCATTACTATGTGGATGAAGGTCAGGAACAGGGATACTTAGACAGTGAAAGCATCTATGAATCCAATTCCACAGGCGGGGCGGCAGCTACACCGGGAACGGATGCCAATGATGATACTACATATGTAATGCAGGATGGAGAAAATACAGAGTCCTCTATTTCTGACATTACAAGGGATTACAGTCCAAGTGAGAGAATTACGGAGACTCAAGGGTCTGTGGGAGACGTGCAGTATGATTCTTCTTCCATCACGGTTGTGTGCAGTGTGAATAAGGTATATGACGAAGATACCATGAAGGAGTCGGGCGAGCTGGATAATCAGACTTTCGACCAGTTTGCCGCAGAAAACAGTGAACGGACGAAATTGGATGTAGATGAAGACCTCTATACCATGGTGGCAAATGCCACAGGAATTCCGCAGGAAAATATTTCTATTGTGGCTTACGAGGTTCCGTATTTCCAATGGTCTGAGGATTCTGGAAGAACAGTCAGTGATTATTTGCAGATTGCTTTAGCAGTTCTGATTTTTGCATTGCTGGGTTATGTGGTATTCCGCAGCACCAGAAAAGAGCAGGTGGAGGAAATCGAGCCGGAACTGTCTGTAGAGACATTGCTTGAGACCACCAAAGAAGCAGAATTGGAAGATATTGGAATGAACGAGAAGTCAGAAGCTCGTATTTTGATAGAAAAGTTTGTAGACGAAAATCCGGAAGCCGTGGCATCCTTGCTACGGAACTGGTTAAGTGATGAGTGGGAATAGTATGGCGAATGATGAATTATCAGGTGTTCAGAAAGCTGCGATTTTGCTGATTGCATTGGGACCGGAAAAGTCCGCAGCAATTTTCAAACACTTAAAGGAAGATGAAATTGAAGAATTGACTTTGGAGATTGCGAATACCAGAAGCATTTCTCCGCAGGCAAAGGAAGATGTTCTCAATGAGTTTTATCAGGTTTGTCTGGCACAGCAGTATATTGCCGAGGGTGGTATCGGCTATGCCAAAGACCTGTTGGAGAAAGCTCTGGGAGAAGAAAAGGCACAGGATGTTATCACGAAACTGACAGCATCCTTACAGGTGCGTCCGTTTGAGTTTATCCGAAAGACAGACCCGAGTCAGGTGCTGAACTTTATCCAGGACGAGCATCCACAGACTATTGCGATGATCTTGTCTTATCTGTCGCCGGCACAGTCTGCAATGATCTTAGGTGCATTGACACCGGAAAAACAGGCGGATGTTGCAAAGAGAATCGCAATGATGGATCGTACATCTCCGGATGTTATCAAAGAGGTGGAGCGTGTGTTAGAACGAAAGCTGGCATCCTTATTAAATCAGGATTACACAATCGTCGGTGGCGTCGATGCGATCGTAGATATTTTGAATACGGTAGACCGCGGAACAGAAAAGCATATCATGGAATCTCTCGAAATCGAGCAGCCTGAACTTGCTGATGAGATCCGTAAGAAAATGTTCGTATTCGAAGATATCCTTCTTCTCGACGACCGTGCGATCCAGCGTGTGTTGCGTGACGTTGATAACAATGACCTTGGTATCGCACTTAAGGG
>USPJ01000183.1 GCA_900556645.1 uncultured Lachnospiraceae bacterium | reverse complement strand
GAGAACACTCTGATGAATTGCAGGTAGTAGCATTAGCTGCGGGAACTAATAAAGAGCGTTTAAAAGAACAGATTAAAGAGTTTCATCCAAAGCTTGTAAGCCTTTCTGATGAGAAAAAGGCACAGGAACTTAAAGAAGAACTTGCAGGGGAACAGGTAGAAGTTGTCTGTGGTATGGAAGGTCTTATTGAAGTGGCAGGAGCAGACAGCGCGGATGTTGTTGTAACTGCAGTTGTCGGTATGATGGGAATCTTACCGACAATGGAAGCGATTAAAAAGGGCAAGGATATTGCTTTAGCTAATAAGGAGACACTTGTAACAGCCGGTCATCTGATTATTCCGATGGCGAAAGAGTACGGCGTTTCTATTCTTCCGGTAGACAGTGAGCATTCTGCGATATTCCAGTCCCTTCAGGGAGAGCCGAAGGCAGCACTTGATAAGATTCTTCTTACGGCATCTGGCGGGCCTTTCCGTGGAAAAAGTGCGGAGTTTTTGGAAACAGTTACTTTGGAGGCTGCACTGAATCATCCAAACTGGTCTATGGGGCCAAAGATTACGATTGATTCATCAACGATGGTGAATAAAGGACTTGAAGTAATGGAAGCGAAGTGGCTGTTCGGGGTGGATTACTCACAGATAGAAGTTGTTATCCAGCCACAGAGTATTATTCATTCGATGGTACAGTATGTTGATGGTGCGATTATCGCACAGCTTGGTACACCGGATATGCGGCTTCCGATTCAGTATGCATTGTATTATCCGAAACGGAGACCTCTCAGCGGAAAGCGGCTGGATTTTTATGAGTTATCCAACCTGACCTTTGAAAAACCGGATACGGAGACTTTTGAAGGGCTTTCCCTTGCCATGGAGGCAATGAAACAGGGAGGTAATATGCCTACGGTATTCAACGCCGCCAATGAAAGGGCAGTTGCCTTGTTTTTGGATAGAAAAATCGGATTTTTAGAGATTACGGAAATTATTGCAGAATCCATGAATCAGGTAAAATATCGGGAACAACCGAGTTTAGAAGAGATTCTGGATACGGAGCAGGCTACTTATGAGTTCATTGAGAGTAGGTGGAAATAGTGAAAATTATCATAGCAATACTGATATTCAGTGCAATTATATTATTCCATGAGTTGGGACATTTCCTTTTGGCAAAGAGAGCCGGTATCGGAGTGAATGAATTTTGTATCGGTCTGGGACCTACCATTGTGGGATTTACAAAGGGAGAAACCAAATATTCCATTAAGCTGCTGCCTTTTGGTGGTGCCTGCATGATGGAAGGGGAGGATGGAGACAGCGATGCAAGCAATTCCTTCCGTTCCAAATCGGTCTGGGCAAGGATTTCAGTGGTGGTGGCAGGACCTGTCTTTAACTTTATTATGGCATTTGTGGGAGCATTGATTATTGTTATCTGTGTGGGCTATGACAGACCGGTTTTAAGTGGTGTCATGGAAGGCTATCCGGCGGAAAGTGCCGGCTTGCAGGAGGGAGATGAGATTGTAAAGTTGAATAACAAGAGAATTCATCTCTATCGGGAAGTCAGCGTCTACACCTTCTTCCATAACAATGAAGCAATTGATGTGGTCTATGAGAGAAACGGAAAACAGTATGAGACCACCATAACTCCACAGTATAACGAAGAAAGCGGAAGATATCTCTTTGGCTTCTACGGAAATATGGAGCGGGAGAAGGGCGGTATTCTGGATACTTTAAAATACAGTGTCCATGAGGTAAATTATTGGATTTATTCCACAGTAGAAAGCTTGAAAATGCTGGTAACGGGACAGGTGGGACTGAACGAGCTGTCCGGTCCGGTGGGGATTGTCAAAGGAGTCAGTGATACCTACGAGGAAAGTGCGGCAATTAGTGCCTTTTCCGTTTTTATTTCCATGATGAACTGGCTGATTATGCTTTCTGCCAATCTGGGAGTGATGAATTTGCTGCCGCTTCCGGCTTTGGACGGAGGAAGACTGGTCTTTTTAATCATAGAAGCCATACGAAGAAAAGAAATTGATCCGGACAAAGAGGGCATGGTGCATTTTGTGGGCATCTGCCTGCTGATGGGATTGATGGTAATTATTATGTTCAATGATATACGAAAGCTCTTCTAGGAGGGATATAATGCAGACGAGAGAGGTTCAAATAGGAAATAAAGTTATCGGTGGAAAGAATCCGATTCTGATTCAGTCTATGACCAATACCAAGACCGAGGATGTGGAGGCTACGGTTGCCCAGATCCAGAAGCTGACGGCAGCGGGATGTGATATCATCCGGTGTGCAGTGCCTACGATGGAAGCGGCAAGAGCCTTGTCTAAAATCAAAAAACAGATTCAGATTCCGCTGGTGGCGGATATTCATTTTGACTATAAGCTGGCCATTGCGGCAATGGAGCACGGGGCAGATAAAATCCGTATCAATCCGGGAAATATCGGTTCCCGGGAACGGATTCGGGCTGTGGTTAATATCGCCAAAGACCGAGACATCCCGATTCGGGTAGGTGTCAACAGCGGTTCTCTGGAAAAGGAATTGATAGAAAAATATCACGGAGTTACCGCAGAAGGTCTGGTGGAAAGTGCATTGAACAAAGTGGGAATGATTGAAGAGGAGGGCTATGACAATCTGGTTATCTCCATCAAATCCTCTGATGTTATGATGTGCGTAAAAGCCCATGAACTGATTGCGAAAAAGACAAATTATCCCTTGCACGTAGGGATTACGGAGTCAGGAACCCTTACCAGCGGAAATATCAAATCTGCTATCGGATTGGGATTGATTCTTCATCAGGGAATCGGAGATACCATTCGGGTATCTTTAACCGGAGACCCGCTGGAGGAGATTAAATCAGCAAAGCTGATTCTAAGAACCTTAGGACTTCGCAAGGGAGGAATCGAGGTGGTTTCCTGTCCTACCTGTGGAAGAACCCAGATTGATTTAATCGGACTGGCAAACAAGGTGGAAGATATGGTTGCGGATATTCCGCTGGATTTAAAGGTGGCGGTAATGGGCTGCGTCGTAAACGGTCCGGGAGAAGCCAAAGAAGCGGATTTGGGAATTGCAGGAGGAATCGGAGAAGGATTGCTGATGAAGCACGGCGAGATTATCAAAAAACTGCCTGAGGATCAGTTGTTAGATGCACTGCGTGAGGAATTGTTAAATTGGAGTGAGTAATTATGGCAAATACCTTTGTGGAGGTTTTTCCAACACTAAAGCTTGACAATCAAATAAAAGGTCTTTTGTTAGAAGCCACCGTTACCAAGGTGGCTTCTAATCGAAATAAGGACTATATCCGTATTTATCTGGAAAATAACCGGCTGATGCAGAAGCCGGATATTTGGCGTTTGGAACAGGATATTAAGAATCAGTTATTTCCAAACCAGAAGATGCAGATTAAGATTATGGAACACTACTCTTTATCGGAACAGTATACGGCACAGACGTTGTTGGATAGTTATAAAGAGAGTATGCTGTACGAAATCAAAGCATATAGTATGATTCTCTACAATGTATTCCGTATGGCAAAAATCAGTTATCCCACAGAGGGAAAGGTGCTTTTGACTTTAGAGGACAGCTTTGTGGCAAGGGAAAGTCAGGACGAGCTCATTGAAATTCTGGATAAGATTATTTGTCAGCGATGTGGAATTACGGTACATATTGATACGGATTTTGTGGAGGCAAAGGAGAGCAAATACAAGAAAAACAGTGATCTTCAGATTCAGTTTGAAATCAAAAACATATTAAAAAATATCAATTTGAAGGATGAGGACGGAGAGACAGTTGCAGTTGCTTCAGATGCCAATGAAAA
>USPJ01000182.1 GCA_900556645.1 uncultured Lachnospiraceae bacterium | reverse complement strand
TCATTATATTTTTAAAGCAGGAAAACCAAAACCTGCAAATTACAAAAAGGCAATGGAGCAGATGAACACGACTTCGGAGAATACCATTTTTGTGGGAGATCAGATATTTACGGATGTTATGGGGGCAAATATTGCCGGAATCCGGACGATTCTGGTGAAGCCAATCCATCCGAAAGAGGAGATCCAGATCGTGCTGAAGCGTTATCTGGAAAAAATAGTATTACATTTTTACAAAAAGGAGGAGGGGATTTCATGAACCACGTGGTGATCATTGGGTTTATGGGTTCGGGAAAAACGAGAGTTGGAAAGCAGCTTTCCAAAGACTTGGGATTACCATTTGTTGATCTGGAGAAGATCATTACAAAGAGGATGAATCTTTCTGCAAGAGAGATATTCGAGAGATTCGGAGAGCCGTATTACCGTGCATTGGAGACTCTGGCACTGAAACAGCTGATTCAGGATTCAGAGCGCAAGGTGATTTCACTTGGAGCAGGTCTTCCACTGCAGGAACAGAACGAAAAATATCTCAGAGAACTTGGTACAGTTGTTTATCTGAAAGGATCACTGGCAACGCTCAAGAAACGTCTGGAGGGATCCAAAAAAGATCCGATGCTGGATGGGGAAGACAGAGATGACAAGATCAAGAAACTTCTGAAACAGAGAGATCCGGTATATCAGAAGTTTGCTGATATTCAGGTAACGACAGGAGAAGTGCCTTTTGAGGAGCTTATTAAAGAAATTGAAGAGAAATTGGCTTCTTATGAAAAAAAGTAGTTGAAAAAACTTCCTGTATATTATAGAATAACTGATAGCGAACACAAAACGAAGGAGGATAATAAAATGATTTCTGCAGGTGATTTCAGAAACGGTATTACTATTGAGTTTGAAGGTAATATCTATCAGATTATCGAATTTCAGCACGTAAAACCAGGTAAGGGTGCAGCGTTTGTTAGAACAAAATTAAAAAATATCATCAACGGAGGTATTGTAGAGAAGACATTCAGACCGACAGAGAAGTGTCCGCAGGCACGTATTGACAGAGTGGATATGCAGTACTTATACTCAGACGGTGATTTATTCCATTTCATGGATGTGTCTACTTATGAGCAGATAGCATTAGATGCAGATACCATCGGTGATGCACTGAAATTTGTAAAAGAGAACGAAATGGTTAAGGTATGTTCCCATAACGGAAATGTATTTGCAGTAGAGCCGCCGTTATTCGTAGAGTTAGAGATTACGGATACAGAGCCGGGCTTCAAAGGTGATACCGCACAGGGAGCTACAAAACCGGCAATCGTTGAGACAGGAGCAAAGGTTCAGGTTCCATTGTTCGTAGAGCAGAACGATGTAATCAAGATTGATACACGTACAGGCGAATACCTCTCCCGTGTATAATCATTCTGTTTATAAAGACTAGACAAGCTCTAAAGGCAATGGATTTGATCGATCCGTTGCCTTTTTTTGTTATGGCGACGAGGAAAATGCACGCATTTATGCGGTGCATTTGACGACCGCTAATCAGAGCGAGATTCGCAAAGCGTATCTCGTCTCTGTTTTTAAAAATTTGTATGGATAGATGTATGAAAAAGGAGGACGAAGTATGTGTAAGGTGAAGAAATTTGTGGAAACACTCACTGAAGAGACAACAATGAGTAAAAAGGAATATGTTTTGACAATGACTACCTGCCTTTTGGGCGGGTTGGTAATCGGAATGTTATGCTCACCGAGAAAGTATACGAAAATCGGATGCGAAAACGGAAGCAATAACAGTAATAACAGAGTCAGCAATGACGAAGTAAAGCGACAGAAAGATTGTAAAAAAGAAAAGAGAAAAAACAAAGATAGAATAGGAGACAGATAAAATGAAAATCACATTAAAAGACGGAAGTATCAAAGACTACAGTGAAGCAATGAGTGCCTATGATATTGCCAGAGATATCAGCGAGGGACTGGCGAGAGCAGCTTGTGCCGTGGAAATCAATGGAGAGGTAAAGGATTTGAGAACCGTAATCGACGGAGATTGTGAATTGAACGTGCTGACTGCTAAGGATGCAGACGGTATTCGTACCGTGCGTCATACCTGTTCCCATGTGCTGGCAGAAGCGGTAAAGAGACTTTATCCAAATGCCAAGCTGGCAATCGGACCGTCCATAGATGAGGGATTTTATTATGATTTTGAAGCAGAGCCGTTTTCCAGAGAAGATTTGGACAATCTGGAAAAAGAAATGAAAAAAATCATCAAAGAGGGAAATTGCTTGGAAAAATTTACACTTCCGAGAGAAGAAGCCATTGCATACATGAAAGAAAAAGAGGAACCATATAAGGTAGAACTGATTGAGGATTTGCCGGAGGATGCAGAGATTTCCTTTTATAAACAAGGTGAAGGCTTTACCGACCTTTGTGCTGGTCCTCATTTAATGAATACCAAGGGAATCAAGGTATTTAAGCTGATTTCTTCTTCCATGGCATACTGGAGAGGTGATTCTGACAAGGCACAGTTACAGCGTATTTATGGAACAGCCTTTGCTACAAAGGATGAATTGAATGCATATTTGGAACATTTAGAGGATATCAAAAAACGTGACCACAATAAGTTAGGACGTGAAATGGAATTATTTACCACGGTAGACGTCATTGGTCAGGGATTACCGCTGTTAATGCCAAAGGGTGCTAAGATTATCCAGACCTTACAGAGATGGATTGAGGACTTGGAGGACAATGAGTGGGGATATATCCGTACCAAAACACCATTGATGGCGAAATCTGATTTATATAAGATTTCCGGACACTGGGATCATTACAGAGAAAATATGTACACAACAGTAATTGACGACATGGATTTTGCTGTAAAACCAATGAACTGTCCAGGTGGAATGCTTGTTTATAAGATGGAGCCTCGTTCTTACAAAGAACTTCCTCTTCGTCTTGGTGAACTTGGTCTGGTACATCGTCACGAAAAGTCCGGACAGCTTCATGGACTGATGCGTGTAAGATGCTTTACACAGGACGATGCCCATATCTTTATGACAGAGGCGCAGATTGAAAATGAAATCCAGAAAGTCGTAAAATTGATTGATGAAGTATATAAGAAATTTGGATTTACTTATCATGTAGAATTATCCACTCGTCCAGATGATAGCATGGGAACAGAAGAAGAGTGGGAAGTAGCAACAAATGCATTGGAAAATGCAATCAAAGCCATGAATATTCCTTACGAAGTAAATGAGGGAGACGGCGCATTCTATGGTCCAAAACTTGACTTCCATTTACAGGATTCTATCGGAAGAACATGGCAGTGCGGAACAATCCAGCTTGACTTCCAGCTTCCACAGAGATTTGAGGCAGAATATATTGGAGCAGACGGAGAAAAACATCGTCCAATCATGATTCACCGTGTTGTATTTGGTTCTATTGAGCGATTTATCGGAATCTTAATTGAACATTATGCAGGAAAGTTCCCAACATGGTTAGCACCGGTACAGGCAAAAGTTCTTCCTGTATCCGACAAATTTGCAGAGTATGCTAAGAAAGTTTCTGCCGAGCTGACGGCAAAAGGGGTTCGTGTTGAAATGGATGACAGGGATGAGAAGCTTGGTTATAAGATCAGACAGGCACAGCTTCAGAAGGTACCATATATGCTGATCGTTGGAGAAAAAGAACAGAATGAAGGAACGGTATCTGTTCGAAAGAGAGATGTAGCAGATCAAAATGACAGTCCGGAATTAGGTGCAATGTCTGTAGAAGAATTTGCCGAGATCATCGAAAAAGAAATTTAAATAGAGCGAATAAACAGCAAAAAGAATTCCAGCTTATAATCTTTACATTATTATAAGCTGGAATTTTTTTGTCTGTTTCCATTAATGAATTAAATTG
>USPJ01000181.1 GCA_900556645.1 uncultured Lachnospiraceae bacterium | reverse complement strand
TTTTTCTACTTTTTCCTCTTTTTTCTTTCCTGCCTGATAAATCGGAGCTTCTCCTTTCATAGCTCGCTCCAACAATTTATCCGCTTTGCTGATTCCATCGGAAACCTGACATTCGATTATTTTTTTTCCATGGAACCGTTCCATCGGAACCTTGGCATCTGCCGCTACAATAATACAGTCTGCCTCTTGGATTTCTTCCTCTGTCAGTACATTCTTAGCTCCACCGGATCCCCGGGTTTCCACTTTGATAAAACAGTTTTTGGCTTTTGCCGCTTTCTCCAATCCCTCGGCTGCCATATAGGTATGGGCAATACCGGTTGGACAGGAGGTAACTGCAAGAATCTTACAAGCAGCTTCTGCTGTTTTGTCCTGCTTTTCCGTCTTTTCTTCCTCTGCCTCATCAATAATTCTTAAAAATTCTTCCACGGATTTCGCTTGTTTCAGATTTCGGGAAAAATCCTCATTCATTAACAATGCCGACAGTTTACTCAGCACTTCCAAATGGACGTTATCCTCGGTATTCGGTGCCGCTATCAGAAAAATAAGCTGTACCGGCTCTCCGTCCAAAGCCTCAAACTCTACGCCTTTGGGAACAACCATGGCTGCCAACCCGGCTTTTTCTACCGCCTCACATTTTCCATGGGGAATGGCAATTCCCTCTCCGATTCCGGTGGTTCCTTCTTCTTCTCTTAAATAAACCTGTTTTTTATATGCTTCTTCATCTTTGATATTCCCACTTTTTACCATGAGAGCCACCATTTGATTTAAGGCATCTTCTTTGGACGTTGGGGAACCATTCAGACAAATACTTCTCTCATCCAATAAATCTGTGATACGCATTCGTTTTCTCCTCCTTTATGATAATGTAGCGTAAATTTTCATAATTTCTTCTCTGGTTGCCAGTAATTCGGAAAATGCACTGGCACTTCCTGCTGAAACTCCCATTTTAAAAGCATGGCAAAAGTCCTTTTCTTCTATCCATCCTGCTAAAAATCCTGCCACCATGGAATCTCCTGCTCCCACTGCATTAATCAGGTTTCCTTTTGGAGCCGGCAGCGTATATACCTGTTGTTTCTCATCCAGAAGCACTGCTCCCTCTCCTGCCATGGAAACCAACACGTTTTTCGCTCCCTTTTCCTGAAGCTTTCTGGCGTAAGGCACTACCTCCTCTTTTGTCTTTAATTCCACGCCAAAGATATCCCCCAGCTCGTGATTATTGGGTTTTATCAAAAACGGATGGTACTCCAAAACATTCATCAGCAAATCTCCCGTAGCATCCACCACAAACTGGATTCCTTTTCCCTCCAGTTCTGACATAATGTCACGATAAATGGAATCCGGTATGCTTTCCGGTATACTTCCTGCCAGAACCAGGATATCTCCGCTATTCAGCCTTCTCAGCTTTTCCATCAAAGCTTCCACTGCTTCTCTGCCAATCAACGGTCCTCTTCCGTTAATCTCCGTTCCGTCAAAATCCTTCATCTTTACATTGATTCTGGAGAATCCTTCTTTTAAAAAGAGTAAATCGCAGGAAAATCCAATTTCTTTGATTCTTCTCTCAATTTCCTCTCCTGAAAATCCAGCCACAAATCCCAATGCCGTATTTTCAATTCCCAGATTCCAAAGTACGGTAGAGACATTAATCCCCTTTCCTCCGGGCAACATCTGCTCTTGCTGGGTACGGTTGGTCTTTCCCAGCTGAAAGTCTTTTACAGATACAATGTAATCCAGGGATGGATTCAGGGTAACGGTATAAATCATTTTCCTTTCCCTCCTGTTCTCTCTTCTATGCACTTATTATACATTCATATTCATTCATATTCATTCATATTCAATCAATTTAATTCACAATAATTCTCCCTGTTTTTGTTGCACTTTTCACAAACATTCATTTTTATTCATACCCATTCATATATTTTTCCCCGTTTTTTATTTTTTCATACAAAAAAGAGAACTTTCCGGGGTCAATGATGATGCGACCCTGAAAAGTCCTCTTTCTTAATTTGTATAAAGCTCGATATTTCCCACTCCACAATCTAATTCTACCCGTTTTGTGGCACCGTTATCAATGTTCTTTTTTCCTCCGAAGGAAGAATAATGATTATTATTAATCCGAATATCTCCCACTCCGCATTGAACGGAATAGTTATATGCGTTTTCCGAATCTGTGAGGGTAATCTCCATATTTCCGACTCCACAGTCCGCTTTTAAGATTCCTGCGTCCAGCTTTTCTATTCTGGTATCTCCGGCACCGGTTTTCAATTCCACCTCTCCTGCCGTCATTTCCCCAAAATAAGCTTCTCCTGCATCTACGTTCACATCAATGGTTCCTGCTTTTAATAAGATATCCTCCCCATTGACGGTTCCTGCATTGTTCTCTATATCTATCTCCGTGAACTCCTTACCCTCCGGTATCTGTACGGTAACCACATATCCCGCATTTCCAATTTGATTTTTACGGGTATCCTTCAGCTTCAAGGTTCCCCCTTCCATAGTTGCTGTAAATTTTCCGTTATTTTTTTCCACCAAAACTACTATCTCATTGGTACTGCTCTTTTCAAAACGAATCTCTCCATATTGAAGTTCTATCTCCAATTCCGTTACGGAATCTGCCAGAAAGCTGTCTTGCGTCTCCTGAGCATTCTTCCACTCTGTTCCGTCATATTCATAGTCGCCCCAGAAATGGTAAACTCCTTCCGTATTCTTAAGTGTTGTCCAAAATTCTCCGCTGCTGGCTCCCATGGCAAATCCCACAATACAGATAATCAAACCTGCTCCGGCAAGAATTGCCGCCAGAATCAGACATACCTTTGTAAACTTTTTCATACATTCTGCTCCTTTCCTGAAATCAGCTTCTTGCAAGTGTTAAAAAGCCACTGTACGACTGCCGGAAGGGCTTTTCCCCAAAGCCAGACACCTAACAGCATCAAAAGGATTCCGATGGCTGCCACAATAAAACCGGCACCGATTAAGGCTACTGTGATTGCCACTGTTCCTGCCATTCCCGAAGCAATGGCACAGCCGATAATAGCTACTGCCACCAATAACCCAAAGGCTGCTGCGAAATTCCAATCATTCCGCCAAAGACTCCGCCCAAAATTCCAAGCCATACCGGAGATGTCACAACAGCTATTACCACAAACAGTATGATTCTTACTGTGTTATCCTCTTTTTTCTCTGTGGCTGTCTGCTGTTCTCCAAATATATCTGCCTTAATGTTGGCTGCCACCTTTTCCGGCGACTCCAGCTCCTGTATTACTTTTTGTTCATTTTCCACACCTGCATCCTCAAAATATCCTGCATAGTAGGAAATGGCATCTGCCCTGTCCTCTACCGGAAGGTCTTTCAAAAATTCTTCCAGTCTCTCCATAAATTCTCTACGATTCATACTTTACACCTCTCCCGAAAAAAGTCTGTCAATCTCTTGGGAGTAATTTCTCCACTCCTCTTTATAAATCTCCAACTGTGCTCTTCCGGTTTCCGTAATCTTATAATATCTTCGATTCCGCCCCTGGCATTCCAGATCATGCACTTCCAGACATTGTTCTTTCTTCAGCCGCCGAAGCACCGGATACAATGTCGATTCTGAAATATCAATAGCTCGGCGTACATCCTGTGTAATTTTATAGCCGTATGTACCATCTTCGTCTTTTGATACCACCGCCAAGACAACGGCATCTAAAAGAGCTGCACCTGTATTAAATACCATGTAATCTCTCCTTGCTATTTCATGTTTAATACTATACATTGTATAATATTATTTGTCAAGCAAAGAATTGCTACCAATATCAGGTATGAATTTCTCATCATCACAGGTCATTATGAGGATATGCAAAAAAGCAAGAGACCATCCCCTTGTCTCCTGCTTTTTTATTTTCATTCTATAAAACTTACAAATAATATACCAT
>USPJ01000180.1 GCA_900556645.1 uncultured Lachnospiraceae bacterium | reverse complement strand
TGGAAAGACTGTTGACCGCAGCAACTATACCGCCAAGAGTGGCTCGACAATCATCATATTTACGGAAAGCTACATGAACAGCCTCTCTGCAGGAACACACACCATCAAAGTGAATTATACCGATGGCTCTACTTCTACGAGTGTCACGGTAGCTATGAAGGATGCTGCTAATAAGGTTATAACAGCACCACAGACTGGAGATACCACTCCAACCGGCTGGCTGTTTGCACTAATCCTTGCATGTGGCGTTGTGCTGGCGGGTATCACAGCAGTAAGTTTAAAAAAGGACGATGTGGAAGAATAATACTCGATATAATTATCTGCATATATGAGTCAGAATGCGGCTGAACCAGATTTTATTCTGAAGCAGCCGCATTGCATTTATTCTCCTATTTCATTTATTTTCGGCAACTCCACAATCCTGTCGCATACCTGTCTTGCCAAATCCATGTTGTGGGTTACCACAATCATCCCCAGATTTCTCTCCTTGGCATGTTTTTTGATAACCGCCCAAATCTGTGCCTGGGTAATCACATCCAACATGGTGCTGATTTCATCACAAATCAAAAACTTTGTCTCCGGTCCCAACACCCTTGCAATACAGAATCTCTGTAATTCTCCGCCGGAAAGCTCTGCCGGAAAACGGTTCATCCATTCCTCCTCGATTCCCATGGAATCCAAAAATTCTTTTGGTGGTTCCCAGCACTCACTGACAATTTTTTTCATTCTCCATCGGTCATTGACCGCACATTCCGGATGCTGATAAATCATCTGTATCGGACAGTAACCTTTTTCAGGAAGGGGGCTTCCGTCCCACAGCACCTCTCCTTCCTGCGGCTTTTCATAGCCTGCCAGAATTTTGGACAAAGTACTTTTTCCATATCCTGAAGGTCCCACCAGAGCCACACTCTCTCCTTCCTCCACGGAAAGATTCAGATTTTTAATGACCCAAGGTGCCTTTGGATGATAGCGGAAACTGATATTTTTTGCCTCAAGTTGCGTTGACACAGCGTACTTCCCCCTTTCTCAATTCTCGCATTGGTATCTCCCCTTGACATGCATCTGTCCGCACCGGACATCGGTCTGCAAAGAGACAGCCGGATGGCAGATTCCCGGCATAGGGCTGAAATCCCTCAATAGGTTCAAATTCATTTCCCGGCAATGCTCGCAAAAATGCCTTGCTATATGGATGGCGAAGGGCATCTGCCCCCTGCTTAAAATCTTCCACATTCGCCACTTCCACCGTAGTTCCCGCATAAAAAACGGCAATCTTATCTGCCACCTCAAATGCCAAATCAATATCATGGGTAATCAGCAGTACTCCGCAGCCCATATCCGCCATAGACCGGAAATGCTGCAAGGTTTCCATTGCCAGTTCCTTACTCAATCCCGGAGTAGGCTCGTCTGCAATAATAAGCTTCGGCTCTCCCATCATTGCGGTGGAAATTAAAACACGCCTTGCCATTCCGCCGGATAATTGGAAAGGATACATCTCCCCTACCTTTTCCTCTAACTGATATTTTTCAAACAGTGCTTTCTGCTTCTCTTCCGTTCCCCATACACCTGTTACCTGCTTTTTAATCTTCATCAGCGGGTCCAGATAATCTACGGACTGTGGAATAAAGGCTATCTCATGTCCCCGCAGCTTCTCCTGCTGCTTCTTGGTCAATTCCTGCCCAAAAGCCTCCATCCTGCCGCTGACCGTAGCGTTTTTCGGCAAAAGTCCCAATGCCGCATGTGCTAATATGCTCTTTCCCGAGCCGCTGGAACCCACCACCGCCAGAATTTCTCCCGGCATGACCTTTACACTTAATTCATGGATAACCTCTAATTTCTTCTTATGCCATCCTTTATCATACATGGAAAAGCTCACGCTCAAATCCTTAATTTCCAGAGCAGGAATTGTATTTTCATCTTTTTTCATTTGCACACCCTCCTACTCATTTGCACTGTTTGGATTCCACAGACGTTTCAAATTCTCGCCAATAACATCAAACAGAATAATAACAATCAAAAGCATCAGTCCCGGAAACAGTGCCAGCCACCATTTTCCCATGGCAATATATTTCATAGATTCGGATAAAATCACACCGATTGCAGGCTGTTCCGCAGAGAGTCCAAACCCAAGGAAGGTAATGGAGGCTTCATGCATAATCGCATGAGGGAACAACAGTATCATACCGATGAGATACACCGGAAGTACATGGGGAATGATATGGGTTTTTGCCACTTGAAACTTACTCTTTCCCATTTTGTATGCCGATTTTACATATTGGGAATTTCGGATTTGCAGAACCTCTGCCCGTACCAGCCTTGTCAGCTCCGGCCAATGGGTTATCGCAACACCTACGGTTACTCCCAAACCGCCTCTTCCCATCATAAAGGAAATCAGTATCAATAGAATCAAATGAGGCATTCCCATGCACCAGTCTACACACCAGTTGATAAAATCATCATATTTTCCGCCAATCAAAGCTGCAGACACTCCAAATACCAATGCGATGACGGAGCTAACTGCCGAGGCAATCAGACCGATAACAATACTGGTAGACAATCCCTTGATGGAGCGGAAAAACATATCTCTTCCCATATAATCCGTTCCGAAAAGATGCTCCTTACAAGGTGCTACAAATTTACTGCTGTAGTCTACCCCATAATGTTCCGGATTCATCACCAACCCCCAAATCAGTACAATGGCAAGATATGCCAGCGAAAGTATAATATAAAGAAGGATTCTTTTTTTTGTATTAAATAACGGTTCTTTTTTCTCATTTTTAACTCTCACGGCTGCTTCCCTCCTTTATACGAGGATCCAGCACAGCATAGAGAATATTTGCTGCCATATTTCCGCAAAATACAAAAACTGCACTGATAACAGCAATTCCCAAAAGCAGCGGTACATCTCCGTTCAATCCTGCCGCTGTGGTTGCTGTTCCGATACCCGGATAGGAAAATACCGTTTCCGCAAGGGCGATTCCTCCGAACAATTCACTAAAGGAGGCACATTGCACCGTCAATGCCGGCATGGCAATATTCCGAAAGCCGTGACGACGGATAATCTGTCTCATCGACTCTCCTCTTGCCTTTGCAAATAAAATATAATCACTATTTAATATTTCAATTAATTTTTGTCTGGTATACAGAGTCATCTTTCCCACACCCAACAGACTTAGAGTCAATGCCGGAAGAATCATATGATAAATTCTGTCCCCCAAAGATACATCCTCTGCCGCCACTCCCATAGGTGCCGCCAGTCCAATGGGAAACCATTGCAGCTTCACGGCAAAAAGGCTCAGTATCAGAAGTGCCAGCCAAAAGGTAGGTGCCGACTGTAACACCAGACAGAACACCTTGGTCACCTTGTCAAAGATACTTCCTCTCTTTACCGCTGCGGCAATTCCCAGGAAGAAGCCAATGACACCGGACAATATCCATGCAATCAGCATCAGCCAGATAGAATATTGTAATCGTTCTCCGATAACCTTTAGCACCGGTTGTTTATATGTAATGGAAGTTCCCCAGTCTCCGTGGAGCAGATGATTCGCCCAAGTCAAAAACCGCTCTGCCGGAGGAGCATCCAACTGCCAATAGTCAATAATTTCCTGCTTTGCCTCCTGAGAGATGGTGGAGGAAGTTCCGATGTAAGATACCAGCGGATCTACCGGAGAATTTACCACCAGCACAAAAGCCAGTATACTGACTGCAATCAGAAGTGTCAGCATACGAAATAGTGTTTTTCCTAAATATTTCCATGTGTTGCTCATATGTTTATCCTTTTCGCACCAAAAAGCCTGTGCCAAAAGCACGGGCTTTTTCGTTTATTTTAATTTCCAGTCTTTCATATTACAGATAATCGGGATTCCATGTCCGTGTGGATGCGGGCTTTGGGTCTCTTCGGAAATATCCAGTCTGTCACTTACAAAATAGCAATGCTCAATATTTACTAT
>USPJ01000179.1 GCA_900556645.1 uncultured Lachnospiraceae bacterium | reverse complement strand
TCCATGACGCTTGGAGAGGTGTAGACACATTCCCCACCTTTGAAAATCGGAACTAAAAGCTCTCGGAAAGTATAGCTGCCGCCGGCAAGCTTTGTTTTTTTCCAAGGTTCATTGGGGTCAAAAATAGTCATATCCTCCGACTCATCAAAATGTTCCCCTACCAGACAAATTAAATCTGCACGAATCTTTTTGGTTTGTTTGTCATAAATACGGTAAATGGTCTTGTTACCCGGATTTGTAACCTTTTCCGTATTTTCGGAAAGCTTGATTTTCGGAACAAATTCTCCCTTTTCATTCTGGATGGCGGCCAGTTTATAGACACCACCGAAAGCAGGGTTGTCCTTTGCGGTAATCAGATGTGTACCTACGCCCCAAGAAGTAATGGTGGCACCCTGTAATTTCAAACTCTGAATCAGATGCTCGTCCAAATCGTTGGAAGCGGAAATGACCGCATCCGGAAATCCAGCATCGTCTAACATTTTACGAACCTTCTTGGACAGGTAAGCCAAGTCACCGCTGTCCATACGGATTCCATAGAAAGTCAAAGGAATACCGGCTTCACGCATTTCCGTAAACACACGGATGGCATTAGGCATACCGGATTTCAGCGTATCATAGGTATCCACCAGCAGAATGCAGGCAGACGGATACAATTCCGCATATTTCTTAAAAGCAGTGTATTCGTCCGGGAAACTCATAATCCAGCTATGGGCGTGAGTTCCTTTTACCGGGACATCAAAAAGCTGTCCAGCCAATACATTGGAGGTACCGGTACAACCGCCGATGACTGCCGCTCTGGCTCCATAAGTTCCCGCATCCGGTCCCTGAGCACGTCTTAAACCAAATTCCATCACACCGTCGCCCTTTGCTGCATAGCATACCCGTGCTGCCTTTGTGGCAATCAGACACTGGTGATTTAAGATATTCAAAATAGCTGTCTCCACAAGCTGAGCTTCCATAATCGGTGCAATGACCTTGATAATCGGTTCCCGTGGAAAAATAACCGTTCCCTCAGGAATAGCATAAATATCCCCGGAAAAATGGAAAGTGCGGAGATAGTCAAGAAAATCATCATCAAAAATATTCAGACTTGCAAGGTATGCAATATCACTTTCTTCAAAATGAAGATTTTTGATATAGTCGATAACCTGTTCCAGACCGGCACAGATGGCATAGCCGCCCTCACATGGATTGGTGCGGTAGAAAGCATCAAAAACCACAACTTCCCGGTTCTGGGTTTTAAAATACCCCTGCATCATTGTCATTTCATACAAATCTGTCATAAGGGTTAAATTTAGTGTACTCATAATATTCTACATGGAAGAACCATGTACTCCTCTCTTTGTTTTTCGCCTGCCAGGGCTGTCTTGTCAACTGAAAAAAATTATACCACATTTCCTGTTTTTTACAAGTATTATGAAATGTTGAAATAGAACCTTTTGACAACCACCGGATACTGGTATAAAATGGAAAAAAAGCGAAAAGGGGAGAAAAAATGAGTATTGAAAAGACACGAACCTTCGACGTGGATGCCATCCACACATTAAAAGAAAAAACCATCAGCCTGCTTGACCAGGCAGAAGATACCAGAAACGAGCTGATAGGAGAAATGGATCAGCTATTAACGGTATTAAACAACGTTCCTTCCAATCTGAGAGATTATCAGCTACAGGATGATGCCATCCGTCTCAGAGACAGTCTTAGAAATTCCAATTACAACGATTATAAAAACCAGATAAAAAAAGAACTGAACCGCATTTGCACCAACGTGCCTCAGGGAGATTACAAGATGGCACAGGAGGCAAAAAAAATAAGTGCCTCCCTGAAAAAGCTGGATACGCAGATCAAAGACCTGACCCAGCTTCTGCCTAAAGTTACCGGGAGCAAAAGTACCAAAGATTTCCAGAAGGCATTAGAGGACTGCACCGGGAAATGGGAAAGACAAAGCAGGAGCATCCGCCAGATATTAGAACAGGTTCTTTCCAGTTTAAAAGGAGGAAACAATCTACAGACAAAAAGCAGTGCAGATCCGGTAAACCTCAGTACCGGAAACTTTTACTACGAAAAAAGTGATTTAAAGATTGTGGGAAATCCCTGGGAAATAGGAAAATTGAGAGAGGATATGTGGTAGAAAATGGCAAACAAAGTACAGGCAGAAAAAGGCACCTACGATAAACTGGATACATTGAAAAAACTTCATGGGGAATTGCTAAAAGAGATTTCTGATGAAATAGCTCAGACCCGTTCTTTTGTAGGGACAGGAAAAGGTTTTTACAGTCCTCAGGTAAGTGAGAATACAAAAGCAATGTTGGATGTGTTAGAACAAAAAATAGTGAAGCAATTAAAGGAAAACTTTGAATGCTCAGAAAAAAGTATCAAAGATATGGAAGCTAAGTTGAAAGAGGAAGATCAT
Source organism: uncultured Lachnospiraceae bacterium (assembly GCA_900556645.1). Next base: position 1,555 of record USPJ01000179.1, on the reverse strand, counting down.
ATATAAGGAGGAGTTATGGGAAGTAATCGCACAGATATCCGTTATGATGTGGTAGAAAGAAAGATAAATTCTATCGAAAGAAAAGCGGAAGGCACATTAAAAGGAATTGCAAATACCAGATATAAAGATTTGCAGGCTGCCTGTCAGGCATCCAAAGGAGATTATGCCGGTGCAGTACAGGAGGTTTTGGAAAGGGAACGAAAAGATGTGGTGGCAATTGCAGATTTTATGGTGAAACTGCAAAAAATGATTGGACAGGTATCCAAAGATTATCAGCAAACAGACAGTGCCTATAAAAAGAAAGGTGTAATAACAAAGTAGGAGGAAGAGATTATGGAATGGGAAAAATTATTATCATTAAAGCGACAAGTAGAAAAAGAGAAAGAAGCAGACAGTTTTAATAAGTATCCTAGTAGTGAACTGGAAAAAGATTATCAGGAAATCATTTCAAGTGCAGCATTTCGAAGATTGCAGGATAAGACCCAAGTATTTCCGTTGGATAAAAGTGACTTTGTCAGAACAAGATTGACACATTCTCTTGAGGTTTCCGCTATAGCACGTCGATTGGGAATTATGGTAACACAGAATAAGTCGGAATATAAAAAGAAAGCATTTCAGGATGCGGAAATTCAGGCAAAAATCCCGGAAATTTTGTCTTGTGCAGGTTTGTTGCATGACATTGGAAATCCGCCTTTTGGGCATTTTGGAGAGGTGGTAATCGGAGAATGGTTTCGGAATCAATTAGAAAAAGATGATTTCACATTCAAGGAACAAAAAGTCAAAGAGATTCTTTCTGAGCAGGAAAGAAAAGATTTGATACATTTTGAAGGTAATGCACAGGCATTGAGGATTTTGTCCAAAATCAGACATAATGTAGAAGGTTATGATGTAAATTTGTCGTATGGTGTACTGAATACGTTAATAAAATATCCGGTTAGTTCCATGGAATTTGACACAGATGCACAAGATATAAAAAAACATAAGCCGGGGTATTATTATGCAGAACAGGAGATTATGCAGGCAATTTGTCAAGAAACGGGAACGGCAAAAGATTCGGGATTCGTAAGACATCCGTTGGTCTATCTCATGGAGGCGGCAGATGATATTGCATATTCCACGGCAGATTTAGAAGATGCATTGAAGAAGGGATTGTTTACTTTGGATCAGTTTATGGAATATTTTGAACGAGAAGCGGAATTGATTCAAAACAAAGCTCATAAAAGTTATTCTTTAGATTGGTTGAAAGATTTACAGGAAAGAATTGAGAAGAATGAACGAAATAAAGAAAATGATTTGGTGGCATTTCAGAAATGGATGGTAGTTGTAAGAAAATGGTTGATGAATGCAGCAGCATTTGGTTTTTCGCAAAATTATGATGCTATTATGGAAGGAAATTATAAACATGATATATTTTATAATACAAACCATGAGGAGACTATTGAAATTTTGAAAGGAGCTATGAAAGAATTCGTATATAATGACAGAGAAATTTTAAAATTGGAGTTGGCGGCGAAAAAAATCATCGATGCCTTATTGGATGATTTTGTGCATGCGG
>USPJ01000178.1 GCA_900556645.1 uncultured Lachnospiraceae bacterium | reverse complement strand
TGGGCGGTCATTCCGGTGGTGAGATTGATAAGGAACGTGCCAATGCCATTGTAGAGATCGGAAGAATTTTAAAACATTTAGATGATACATTAGAAATGGGCATCTGTGCATTGAACGGTGGCCTTAAAGACAATGCCATTCCAAGAGAGTGCATCTGTGATATCTTAGTCACTCCGGAGGATGAGAAGAAGTTAGAAGATGCAGTTTTCGCACTAAACCGTACGCTGCAAAAAGAATATCAGGCAAGTGATCCTGATATCGTATTAAAATCCGAAAAACTCGGTACAAAAAAGACACAGGTGCTTGGTTACCGTTCCCAGTCAAGAATCCTTTTCTTCCTGCGGAATATGCCAAACGGAATTCAGCATATGAGCATGGATGTTCCGGGACTGCCGGAAACCTCTCTGAATGCGGGAATTATGAAATTAGAAGAAGAACGTTTTCTGGTGTCTTTTTCCATCCGAAGCAGTGTGGCGAGCAGAAAAGAGAATCTGATGGAACGACTGGAATATCTGATGGGCTTTTTGGGCGGGGAGGTTACCTTCTCAGGAAACTATCCTGCTTGGGAGTATAAAAGAGATTCTAAAATCCGTCCTTTAGCAGCAGAAGTATACCGGGAATTATATGGAAAAGAGCCGGTCATCGAGGCTATTCATGCGGGGCTGGAGTGTGGACTTCTCTCCCAGAAAATACCGGATTTAGACTGTGTATCCTTTGGACCGGACAATTTTGACATCCATACGCCACAGGAGCGTTTGTCCATCTCCTCTACGGAGCGTGTATGGAAATTTATTTTGGAGTTTTTGAAAAGAGCGAAATAAGGTATGAATTATAAGAAATTTGCCCTTCTTTTATTCCTTATCTGCCTTATTGGGGCAGACAGCTTGGGAATAAAGACATTATTGCAGATTTCAAAAGAAAACGGTGTTCTGAAAACCTATCAGGACCCCTATGATACCATTTTAAAAGAAGTGAAATATTTTCCGGTGGCAGAATCCAAAACAGACGAGAAGAAGACGGTAACCTATTATGACAGCTTCATGCAGGAACGTACCTACGGAGGACAGCGGGGACATGAGGGCTGTGACATTATGGCGGATTACAATCACCGAGGGGTCTATCCCGTTGTCAGTGTCTGTGACGGAACCTTGGAAAAAATCGGATGGCTGCCCCAGGGAGGCTATCGTATTGGCATACGCAGCAAAAATGGTGTATATTACTATTATGCCCATATGGCAGATTACATGGAAGAATACGAAGAGGGAGATAAGATTGCTGCCGGCGAAGTCCTTGGCTTTGTAGGCGACACCGGATATAGTGAGATTGAGGGAACCACCGGAAATTTTGATGTACATCTTCATTTTGGAATCTATCTGGATGACCAAAATGGGGAAGAGTATCCCATCAATCCCTATCAGGTGTTACAGGAATTGGAAAAAAATAAACGGCGTCTTACATTTTAAAGCATATGATTCGATTGGATAAATATCTGGCAGATATGGGAGTGGGAACCCGCTCTCAGGTAAAACAATTTATAAAAAAGGGACAGATTCAGATAAACGGAGAGATACAGAAGCGGCCGGAAACAAAATTGGACATAGTAAAGGATAAGGTATCTTTTCAGGGAGAAAAAATTTCTTATCAGGAATATGTCTATTATATATTACACAAACCGGCAGGCTATGTATCGGCGGTTAAAGACAATCTGTATCCCACAGTGTTATCACTCATTGACAATCCCCAAGGCTTTCAACTGTTTCCGGTGGGGAGACTGGATTTGGATACGGAGGGACTTTTGTTAATTACCAATGACGGAACGCTGGCACATGAGTTGCTGAGCCCTAAAAAACATGTGGAAAAGACCTATTATGCCAGAATAGACGGCAAAATTACGGAGGAGGATCAAAGGCATTTTGCCGAAGGACTGGATATCGGAGATGAGAAAGATACGCTTCCGGCAAAACTGGAGATTCTAAAATCCGGGGAGGAATCGGAAATCACTGTCACCATTACCGAGGGAAGATATCACCAGGTAAAGCGGATGTTTGAGGCAGTGGGGAAAAAGGTAACCTATTTAAAAAGACTGCAGATGGGAAGCCTGAAACTAGAAGAAACCTTGGAACCCGGCACTTATAGAGCTTTGACGGAAGAAGAAATCAGATTGTTAAAGGAAAGATAATTATGTTAGAACAGATAAAAGCGGTTATTTTTGATTTGGATGGAACCTTGGTGGATTCCATGTGGATGTGGGAGGAGATAGATATAGAGTTTCTCTCGGCAAGAGATATTCCCATGCCCCCTACGTTGAAATACGATATAGAAGGCATCAGCTTTGCCCAGACAGCAGAATACTTTGCCAGAACCTTTGCATTAGAGGAAACGCCGGAGGAATTGATGGAGATATGGAATCAAATGGCATATGACAAATATTGTCATGAGGTTCCCTTGAAACCGGGGGCAAAAGAGTTTCTGAATTATCTGAAAGAGCAGGGAATTAAGGTTGGAATCGGCACCAGTAACTCCTATCAGTTGACCAAGGCAGCTTTGGAGGCACATGGGATTATGGAGGATATTGACTGCATTCTGACTTCCAACGAAGTACCTAACGGAAAACCGGAACCGGACATCTATTTAAAAACAGCAGAGCGTCTGGGGGTACAGCCTCAGGAATGTCTGGTATTTGAGGATATTCCCAACGGAATGCTTGCGGCAAAGGCAGCCGGTATGAAGGTTTGTGCCGTAGAAGACGAGTTTTCCGTAGAATTGAGAGAACGGAAAAGAGCACTGGCAGATTATTATATTACCTCTTTTGCAGAGATTACAGAAGGAACCTATGAGGAATTGTGATGAATAATGGATTTTTACCGCTGTGTGCGGAGGATATGAAAGAACGGGGAATAGAACAATTTGATTTTGTCTATGTGATTGGGGATGCATATGTGGATCATCCCTCCTTTGGACATGCCATCATCAGCCGGGTACTGGAAGCACATGGATATACCGTTGGGATCATTTCACAGCCGGACTGGAAAGATGACAAGAGTATTACCGTACTTGGGGAACCACGTCTGGGTTTTCTGGTATCAGGTGGGAACATGGACTCCATGGTCAACCACTATTCCGTCACCAAGCACCACCGGAAAACCGACGCCTTCACCCCCGGCGGCGTCATGGGCAAGCGCCCGGACTACGCCACCGTCGTCTACTGCAATCTCATCCGGCAGACCTACAAGGATGTACCCATTCTCATTGGCGGCATTGAGGACAGCCTGCGCCGCCTGCACACCGACCATCTGGACGTGCTGTACACCCACTGGCAGAGCCCGGATTTTGGCGTGTATCCGCTGGAAGAGACCATGGAAGCCATGATGAAGCTGAAGGAGCAGGGCAAGATCCGCGCCATCGGTGCTTCCAACGTTACCTCCGATATCATCCGGGGCTACTGCCGCTACGGCCAGCTGGACGTCATTCAGGAAAAGTACAGTCTGCTGACCCGCCGGGTGGAAAAACAGCTGCTGCCCACCTGCAAGGAGCTGGGCGTGTCCATTCAGGCTTATTCTCCCTTGGAGCAGGGCCTGCTCACCGGCAAGGTGACCATGGACACCACCTACCCGGAGGGCAGCACCCGTAATACGAACCCCTGCTTCCAGCCCACCCGCCGGGCACAGGCGCTGGAACTGCTGGCAAAGTGGAGCGATCTGACCGAGAAGTACGACTGCACCATGGCGCAGCTGGTCATCGCCATGACCGCCCGCATGATCCCGGGGCTGCACGTTCTGTGCGGTGCCCGCAAGCCGGAGCAGGTACTGGACAACGCCGGTGCGCTGCACATCAAGCTGGACGGTGCCGACGCCGTCCGCATGAAGTGGGATGTGGATGCGATCTCCTGAGCCGTTTTTATTCTCTGCGTACAAAAAAGGACCAGATGCGCGTCATCTGGTTCTTTTTTTTGTATCATGTGCTGCAAATTTGC
>USPJ01000177.1 GCA_900556645.1 uncultured Lachnospiraceae bacterium | reverse complement strand
ATCATCTCCTTCGTCGGATTTTTTGTTATATATTAAAGATTTATCTGCTTTTTTATTTTTATCTCCATTTACAGGTGACTTCCAAGACTTTCCAATCGTTTTTCTCAAATCCGTATCATGCTGTTTTGGTGGGTCAATATCCAAGAGGTTGTGTCCCTCATCCTTACCATTATTAGAGGAAGCATAATTGAAGGATTCCGTGTCCAGAATCTCCCGTTGAGCCAGTTCCCATGCTTTCTTAGAAATAGCGGTGTACTTATCCTTGTAATAATCGTAGCTGCTGATAATGGTCCCGTCTGAGGCGGCTTCCAGTATGTTCCATTGGCTCACAAAATTCCCCTGTTTGTCGATGATGAATTCACTGTGGAAATCTCTGGTCAACCGTTTCTTGTTTTCATGTCCGCCCATGTAATCCAGATAGGTGGTACCGTCGGGATATTTGTTGTGCAGTCTTGCACTTCCATGGTAAAGTTTTTCCTCCAGTTCTGTCTTTACATATTTCCGAAGGGCATCCTCATCCGTCATTCCGGTTTTTTTGTAGGTGTTCCGTACATAGGTGAGATTCTGTCGGTCGATATACATGCGGAACTGGTGGAGCTTCGTGCCTTCTTCAGTATCAGGGAAGCCGGTGTCTCCGTAAGCTTTTTGAACGGCTTCGGCATAGACGCCCCAGAACTCTCCGTGAGGTGGCAGGTCTGCCGCAAATCCATAACCTGTTAGCTGCAGCATACCGTTGCTATCCAATACCCCGCCCATCTGTTTTATCACAAGAGAGACCTTGCTCTTGTCGGACAGCTTGGAGGCTTTCAGCATTTCTGTATAGAGAGGACTACCTATCTGATGGGTTTCCTCGAAGGTATTTCTTGCGATGGCAAAATATTCGTCGCTGTTTTTTCCTTTCTGGACTTTTTTATTCATGGATGCCAGATAGCATTTGATGGCGGCAGAATCCCATCCGTCTTTTTGATGTAAGGTGGAAATCTGTGCAGAAATTTCCTTTTTATAAGTCCTGTAATCTTCGTTGCTCATACCCTTAGGGCGAGGAATCGTGTAATGCTGTAGCCACAGTTCATTGCTGGCATCTGCCCAGCTCCGGTTTAGAGTAGCCGAGAGGGTATAGCCTGTTTTTGGCGTGTAGGATGCCGCATTCACGCTTTGGAATCCATGGCGGACCAGAGCAACACGTTCCTGAAAGGAATCATAGTAATGCCGGGTCTCTGCCTGAAAACGGCTGACCAGATCTATTTGGTTCTGCAGCTTCTTTTCCAGCTCATAGAGCTGTTTGATATAATTGGAAAGCAATGGTTGCAGAAGTGTGGCATGTTCCAGCTGTTGTCGGCTCCGGCTTACGATTCTTTTCTGGGTGGCGATGGCATCCTGGTCAATTACGTTCATGGAACCAAAATAAGAGGACAATGCATGGGAATATCGATTGTTGGCATTTATCTTTTCCCCATACATACAGACCATAGCCTTTGTCAAAGGAATTTCAATACCGGAATAGTATTCTTTGGTAGAGCGGTAGGCTTCGCCCTGTAATCCGGTTTCATTTACAAAAGACTGCATTTTTGTAATTAGAATATCGCAATGGGCGGCAGCTTTCTGTAATTCCCGGTTTTCCCGGGTAAGCTGCCTTTGCACCTGAGTAATTTCAATACGCATATTTTTCTCCCCTCCGTATTAGGATGATGTTTTTGGTTCGGATTGTTCTTTTTGGTTTAGATATTCGGCTTCGCAATCGGTTTGCAGTTGGATGAGCCGTGAACGTTCTTTGGCATATTCTTCTGATTTTTCAGAAATCTGGTTATAAACTTTTTTGGATAAGAACTCCAAATCTGCTTTGCTTCGTTCCAAATGTCCGGCGAAAGTTTTATGGCCTTTCCAATAGGAGCAGATTTCGTCTAATTCCTGTGTAAAATTGGAATTTACATTATGAAACAGAGTTTTTTCTTCCTCTAATTCTTTTATGTTGCGTTCATTTTCCTTTTGCTGTTCCTGCAAACGGTCTATTTTCTTTTGATAATCTCGGGATAATTGAAAAACTTTATCTTCAGACATGATTTATACCCTCCTCATCCCATTGGCGTGGGTTTGATCCAGTTTTGAGAATTCGAGACCCATTACCTTGATACGCTGAGCATCTCTTTTCACAATGGTTGTAAACTGGTCTGTCAATAGTTGAGCAGAAGTATAACCCGCCGTACAATTCTGCTGTACGGTTACAGTAGTACGTGATGCATTGGGCACATTTGATAATTTACCATAGGAACCCAATGTATTTGATAGACTTGTTGATATTTGATTCGTAAGGTTGGTACTGCTTTTTAACATAATTTTTCGCCTCCCCATAAAATTTAATTGTGTGAAATACAAATATGCTTAGATTTTACCAAATATTGGTGTGCGTGTCAAAAATTATAAGTTTTAGTTTTGTTTTTTGGAAGTTAGTGTTATATTGAAAACAGTAAGAAAAACAACAGAGGGTGAGAAATATGAGGGACTTAATGGATTTGCATACCCATACCATTGCCAGCGGACATGCTTATAATACTATGAATGAGATGATAGCAGCGGCAGCGGAGCGGGGATTGGAGCTTTATGCCATTACAGAACATGCTCCGCGGATGAATGGGAGCTGCAGTGAGATGTATTTTCAGAATTTCCGGGCTCTGCCCAGAGAAAAGATGGGACTTACGGTACTGCATGGTGTGGAGTTGAATATTTTGGATAGTCAGGGACATGTAGATTTGACAGAACGAACCTTACAGAATATGGATTTGGCAGTTGCCAGTATCCATATGCCTTGCTATGTCTGCGGCAGCAGAGCGGAGAATACCAGAGCTTATCTCAATGTGATGAAAAATCCGTATGTGAATATTATCGGACATCCTGATGATGCCAGATTTCCCATAGAATATGAGCCCTTGGTGGAGAGTGCCAAGGAACACCATGTGCTTTTGGAAGTTAATAATGCTTCCCTTTCCCCCACCAGTTTTCGGGGAAATCCAAGGGAAGCCTATTACGAAATGTTAGAGTATTGTAAAACATATCAGGTACCGGTCATTATGAATTCGGATGCCCATGTGGATATTGCTGTAGGGCAGCATCAGCAGGCGGAAGAAGTCTTGAGGGAAGTGGATTTTCCATCGGAATTAGTGGCGAATTATTCGTTGGAGCTGGTACGGGAGTATCTGAATTATTACCGAAAATAAAATCCTTAGGTCTTTACAAGTAGTTTTCAATACTATATAATAAGACTTGAGGTGAAATTTATGACAATAGACATGAAGGAATTTTTGAGCGGTGTTTTGGATTCGCTAAAGCTTCTGGATTATGTGAAGCCGGAGGATTTACCAAACATTGATTTATATATGGATCAGGTAACTACTTTTATGGATTCGCAGTTGGAGCAGTCCAAGCGTTACCCAGAGGATAAGATTCTGACAAAGACCATGATTAACAATTATGCAAAGAATAATTTGCTGCCGCCGCCTCAGAAGAAGAAGTATTCCAAGGAACATGTGCTGTGTCTGATTTTTATTTACTATTTTAAGAACATACTCAGTATCAGTGATATTCAGAAAATCTTAAATCCGATTACGGACAAGTACTTTGGGAAAAAAGGGAAAGATTCTCTGAATATGACGGACATTTATCAGGAAGTATTTAGTCTGGAAAATGAGGAGACCAATAATCTGTTAAAGGATTTGGGAAGAAAATACAATACCAGTCAGAAAACCTTCTTGGAATATGAGGACCTTACGGAGGAGGAGCGGAAGTTTTTGCAGACCTTTGCTTTTATCTGCGAGTTAAGCTTTGATGTATATATTAAGAAGATGATGATTGAGAAGCTGATTGATGAGATGCCTCAGGAAGAAAAGCCAAAGGAAAAAGCCAATAAAAAAACGAAAAAATAAAAATTGCTAAAGAACTATTAAAGCTAAAAATGCCAATAGAACAAATTATACAAATAACAAAATTACCAAAAGAAGA
>USPJ01000176.1 GCA_900556645.1 uncultured Lachnospiraceae bacterium | reverse complement strand
GACCTCCTGGTCCCAAACCAGGCGCTCTAGCCAAGCTGAGCCACACCCCGTAATTCACAATATTTTCTTGCATTCACTCGTGACGCAAGTCATATTATATAATAGGCAAATGGAATTGTCAACAAATTTTTTCACTTTTTTTATAAATAATGAATATTAAAATGAGCCTCCCCATTCCGGTCAATTTCCATCATCACAAAGGATGGTTTTCTCCCTGCCTGTCGCGGATAAGAAATACTTCCCGGATTGATAACCGTAATATCCTTATCATATTCAATCAGCGGTCTGTGGGTATGCCCAAACATCACAATATCCATCCCCCGTCCATAAGCTTCTTTTCGCAATGCCTCAATTCCCGCACTGACATAGTAATAGTGTCCGTGAGTAATCAGCACCTTATACTTTCCGATTCTAATCTCCTTCTCCTTTTCCAAATTAGAAAAAAAATCATTGTTTCCTGATATAATTTCCAAAGGACAGCCTGCCATTTCCTGTATGTAATCCTCATAACCCTCTGCGTCTCCCAGATGGATCATCAAATCAATCTTTCCCATCCGGTCTAACGCCAGCTGCAAATTCTTATGATGTTTATGGGTATCACTTACAATCATTATCTTCATACATTTCCATCCTTACCACTTACTAAAATCCTCTTTTTTTCAATTCCTCTTTCATAGCTCGTAATGCTTTGCCCCGGTGGCTCAGTTCATTCTTCTGTTCCATGGTAAGCTGTGCCGTGGAACAACCGTATTCTTCCACATAAAAAATCGGGTCATAGCCAAAGCCGTTCTCTCCTGCCGGTTTTTCTCCGATATATCCTTCTATGGTTCCTTGGGTTCTTACTACCGTCTTATCCGGCAAAACTGCTGCAATGGCACATACAAACCGTGCCGTCCGCTTCTCCTTTTCCACACCTTCCATCCGTTCTAACAGATTTGCATTCTTCAGCTCATAAGGTGTATCTTCCCCCATATACCTTGCGGAATACACCCCCGGTTTTTTGTTCAGATAATCTATTTCCAGTCCCGAATCATCTGCCAAAACAATATCATCCGTAAACTCTGCAATGGCTTTTGCCTTGATAACCGCATTCTCTGCAAAGGTTTTCCCATCCTCTACGATATCCGCCGTAATTCCAGCCTCCTTCATAGACAGAATTTCCATTCCCAAATCCTGCATGATTACCTTTATCTCTTTCATTTTACCGGCATTTCCGGTTGCAAAAATAATTCTGTTTTTCATATTATCTCCTTTAATATCCTTCGTCAAACGCTCGCAAAATTGCCTGATAAATACCTTCTGCCACCTGTTTTTGATAGTCTGGCGAATTCAGCTTTGCCAGCTCCTCTCCATTGGTCATAAATCCTACCTCTATCAATGCCACCGGCACCTCTGAGGTTCGGATGATGTAAATATCATTTCCTTTTACCAGACCCTTGTCCTTACTGCCGCAGGCTGCCGTAACCTCTTCCAGACAAATTCTGGCAAAGTCCTTGGATACAGCGTCCTCTTTTTCTTCATCGTACATAACCTGGGTGCCGTTGATTTTGGACAATCTGGAACCTGTGGTGGAATTGTTATGGATACTGATAAATAAATCTGCTTCCGCTTTATTAGCAAGTCCCACTCGTTCATCATAGGAAGGATTGCTGTCATCTAATCTCGTATAGTATACGCCTATATTCTCATCTGTGTCCAGAATCTCTTTCAACTGCTTTACAATTTCCAAATCAATATCTTTTTCATAAATGCCCTGTTTGATGGCTCCCGGCATATTGCCGCCGTGACCGGCATCAATGACCACAACCTTGTCATAGATTTCGTGTGGGGAAATAAAATCCAGATAAAGATAATTTCCTTCGCAGGTCTTTTCCACCTCCAGCACCTTATCCAGCACAATCTCGATAACAGCCTTTCCTCCGGCATAGTCCATCACAACATCATTGATATTAGCCGCACTTCCCACTAATGGCTTGTCATACAAAAACTCCCCACTTTCTGCCGGAATCATAATATCCACAGTTTGAGTTACATAATTCTGTTCTATTTCCACACTCTGGGCATCACAGCCCTCCGGCAACTTTATTCTCAACTGCTGCGGAAAATCCTTATTCTCTATATCTGTATTAATGGCACTCAAGCCAAAACTTTCGCCGCCTGACGCAAAAAAGCCATCCTCTGTGTCCAAATTCCATTCCAAGGTAATGGCATGGACCTTTGGCATAAAAAACATGGAACCACAGGCTACCACCGCAAGAACCACGCAGAAGCAGGCTGCTATCTTTAGTATTCTTTCTTCCAACTGCTGCCTCCTTCTACTTTCCGGCATATGCCTTGATACAAAGGTTACATTCCTGCGTCTCTTCTACATTCTCCCATACACTTCCGTTGGTACTGATATATCCTTCGCCATCAGATAAATCCACCTTTGACGTAGTTGCATCCGCTTTATATTCAATCGCCATCGGATGTACCGCATCCGGGGTTTTGAGATAAACCACAATCGCAAACCGCTCTCCCTCTTTTACCGGAAGATTCTTAGAAAATGGAATCGTATAATATCCCGCATTGTCTAATTTTCCCGATGCCACTTTTTCCTTTCGCTCAAAAGAACTCTCATCGGTAAAATTCCGCACCACATAGACTTCGTACTCTGTATCTTTGCCCGTTGCATAAAATCCTGCCGCTTTCAGCTTCTGAGCTTTTTCCGCCTCAAACACATTGGCTCCGTAGATAGATTCTTTGTTAAAGCCCAACTGACCTACCCAGCCGCACAAATCAGACTGATAAATGCTGTCATAATTGTCCGTTTCTTCGATTCCCGTGTATACCACATTGTGTACACCGATATTGGTATCATAGTAAGAAATATAGAAAATTCCTTCATCACCGAATCCGGTTCCCCAACTGTTCTGGCAGATAAATGCTCCATCTCCTTCCGGTTTCACAGAAAAATTGTCTTTGGAGTAATTATCGTCCCAACCGATAATCATTACATCATGATTCGGTTTTTCCGTTCCGATGTAACAATAAGCATTATTGGCACTGTTATAAAAAGAAGAGGTACTCTGAGAACTCCGCAACGCACTGTAAATAGATGTCTGCACTCCTCCGTATTTAAAGATTGCTTCCTTAATCTTCTCAAAATCCTTTCCTTCGATAACCTGAATCTCCTGTACGTGTTTTACTGCCTCTAACCCTTTTGGCGATACTCCGTCTCCATAAGGGTCATCTGCCTCATAGACCGGTCCCTGCCATGCGGTAAGGTATGCCATACCCATGGTATACTCTCCTCCGTCATTCTGAGTCAGCTGAAAGCTGTTCCGCATAGTCATGTGGTCAACAGAAAACCGAAGGGATTCCTCCGGCAGCAGAGAGGTTTCCAATGCCCCCACTGATGCGGATGCCCAACAGGTGCCCAGACTTCCCTGATTTTTTACAGGAGTGTTTCTCTTTTTCTCCCTCAAATCGTATTTGCTGGGATAAATGGAGGTGGCTCCCGATACATCCGTTGCCGTAGCCACATTTTTTTCTATATCCCATGTATAATCATAAGCCAGAGCATCGGATAACTCCGATACGGATACATAATACTCCTCCTTATGTTTTTTCAATTCCTTATCGATGACAGAAAAGGTAACACTGCTCTCATGCTTTTCCACCAGCAATTCTTCCTCATCATACAGATTTGAACTGCAATTAAAGCCGTCACGAATCATAGATACCGGTATCATAATCTCCAAATCATCATTCATATAAATCCCACTATCCTCATTGCTGTATTTTCGGTTATCCACCACCAGCGACAGTGTATTCTCATTTACACTGTCTGCAATCAGGGGATTCCACACCTCTTTCTCAATGGTAGCTCCCCGAAAGGTTTCCACCTGCTCATATACGGCTCCCGCTCTATAAAATTTTAAAATCATTGCAATTAGTAAAATTACTGTAAACCAAATATATCTCTTTGAATATTTCAATGCTGTTCCTCGCTGCTTT
>USPJ01000175.1 GCA_900556645.1 uncultured Lachnospiraceae bacterium | reverse complement strand
CGCGCCCTGTCCCACGCCGAAACGCAGTTCGCCTTCCAGCGCGGCGGCAGCGTCGTTGATCAGCTTGATACCCGTATTTCCGAGCATCGAAGAACTCTTCTTGAAGCCAAGGTGCTCCACCTTGAAATTCGTATTGTAGAAGCAGTAGCAGAAAAAATCAATCAGATCCGGCACAACTGGCTCCGCACCTTCACTTTCGAGCAGCTCCGCCAGATGGTTATTCGCCGCTGGAAGGAACTTAACGAGAATCTCGCCGACAATACCAACGCGAGGTTTCTTCTCATCCGTAATCGGAATATGGTCAAAGTCGCGGATCATCGTGCGGCAGATCTGTTTAAAGCGGGTATGGCTTAAATGTTTTGCCGAAACAAAATCAATACAGATCTTCTCCCATTTCTTGTGAATCCGGTCTGTCGTGCCCTTTTTCTGCTCATAAGGACGCATCCGGTAAATACATTTCATCATGATATCGCCGAATTCTGCTGCATAGCAGAGACGAATCGCAAGATCCGGCGTGATCTTGAAGCCCGGATTTTCCTCCAGACCGCTCAAGTTAATCGAGATGACCGGAATCTGCGTCATATCGGCCTTCTCCAGTGCACGGCGGATAAATCCGATGTAGTTGGAGGCACGACAGCCGCCTCCGGTCTGAGACATCAGAATAGCAGTTTTGCCCATATCATATTTGCCGGAAAGTACGGCATCCATAATCTGTCCTACCACCAGAAGAGACGGGTAGCAGGCATCGTTGTTTACAAAACGAAGTCCGGTGTTGACCGCATCCCGGTTATCATTTCCCAATACCTCCAGATTGTAGCCGGAGGAACGGAAAGCCGGAGCGATGATGTCGAAATGAATCGGAGACATCTGCGGACATAAGATGGTATAGTTTTTACGCATCTCTTCGGTAAAAATGGTACGATTATAATTGGTCGGCTTGATTTCCCGTTTGATATTGTGTTTTTCACGGACACGGATGGCTGCCAGAAGAGAACGGATACGGATTCTTGCAGCACCTAAATTGTTTACTTCATCTATTTTCAGGCAGGTGTAAATCTTACCTGAATTTGAAAGAATGTCGTTGACACAGTCGGTGGTAACGGCATCCAGCCCACAACCAAAGGAATTTAACTGAATCAAATCCAGATTCTCCGTGGTTTTCACGTAGTTGGCGGCGGCGTAAAGTCTGGAGTGATACATCCATTGGTCCAGAACAATCAGCGGACGGTCTACCTTTGACAGATGGGAAATGGAATCCTCTGTTAAAACCGCAATGCCGTAGGAGTTAATCAACTCCGGGATACCGTGGTTAATTTCCGGATCCACGTGATAAGGACGTCCTGCCAGAACGATGCCCCGCTTTCCGGTTTCTTCCAGATAACGCAGGGTTTCCTCACCTTTCCGTCGCATATCCTCCCGGGTATTTGCCAGTTCTGTCCATGCGGCTTCTGCGGCATTTCGGATTTCTTTCTCCGGGATTTGGAATTCCTTTGTAAATTCTTCTACCAATCGGTCAAAAAGAGCAGCTTTATTGCCAAAGGACATAAACGGATTCAGAAAACGAACCTGTCCACTGGTAATCTCGTCTACATTATTCTTAATATTTTCTGCATAAGAGGTGACAATCGGGCAGTTGTAATGGTTGTTGGCATCCTCAAACTCCTGTCTCTCATATGGGATACACGGATAGAAGATAAAGTCTACCTTCTGGTCAATCAGCCATTTCACATGTCCGTGTGCCAGCTTCGCCGGATAACATTCCGATTCACTGGGAATGGATTCGATACCCAGCTCGTAAATTTTGCGGGTAGAAGCCGGGGAAAGTACTGTCTGGAAACCAAGCTCCCGGAAGAAAACAGCCCAGAAAGGATAGTTTTCATAAAAATTCAGGACCCTTGGAATACCCACTGTACCCCGGGTAGCTTTTTCGTCAGAGAGTGGTTCATAGTCAAATAATCTCTGGAACTTATATTCAAACAGATTTGGAATCTGTTCTTTGTTCTTTTCTTTGCCCAAACCACGCTCACAGCGGTTTCCGGTAATGTAGGAACGATTGCCGCTGAAACGGTTGATGGTCAAAAGACAATGGTTGGTACAGCCTTTGCAGCGTGTCAGCTTTGTGTCAAAGGTCAGGTTGCAGATTTCTTCAATGGAAAGCATGGAGGTCTCATGTCCTTCCTCATAGCGTTCTCTGGCAATGAGAGCGGCACCGAAGGCACCCATGATTCCCGCAATATCAGGACGGACTGCCTGACAGCCGGAAATTTTCTCAAAGCTTCTGAGGACGGCATCGTTATAGAAGGTACCACCCTGTACCACTACATTCTTGCCTAAATCGGAGGCATCGGAAAGCTTGATAACCTTGAATAAAGCATTTTTGATAACAGAATAAGCAAGACCGGAGGAAATATCCGCAACGGACGCTCCTTCTTTCTGTGCCTGTTTTACCTTGGAATTCATAAATACGGTACAGCGTGTTCCTAAGTCGATAGGATTCTTTGCAAACAAAGCCTCCTTGGCAAAATCACGCACATCATAATTCAGGGATTTTGCAAAGGTTTCTATAAAGGAGCCGCATCCTGAGGAGCAGGCCTCGTTTAACTGAACACTGTCTACTGTCTGGTTCTTGATACGGATACATTTCATGTCCTGTCCGCCAATGTCCAGAATACAGTCTACCTCCGGGTTAAAATAAGCCGCAGCATAGTAATGGGAAACGGTCTCTACCTCGCCGTCATCCAATTGCAAGGCGGACTGAATCAGAGCTTCGCCGTATCCGGTGGAGCAGGAGTAGACAATCTTTGCCTCTGCAGGAAGAAGCTCATGGATTTCTTTCATGGAGCGGATGGTGGTGGCAAGAGGACTTCCGTTGTTGTTATCATAAAAAGAATACAGCAGGGAGCCGTCCTCACCCACCAGAGCAACCTTTGTGGTGGTGGAACCTGCGTCAATTCCCAGATAACAGTTGCCTTTATAGGTGGATAAGTCGGCAGTCGGTACATGGTTACCGCTGTGTCTCTCTGTAAACTGGTTATATTCCTGCTGGGAAGTAAAAAGCGGTTCCATACGCTCTACCTCAAATTCCATATGAATCTGGGAGGAGAGCATTTTCAGAATCTCCCGTAAGGTGGTTGTTTCCTCTTCCTTGTAGTTTAAAGCAGAGCCGATTGCCGCAAACAGATGGGAATTAGGCGGTGTAATGACATGCTCCTTGTCCAGATTTAAGGTACGAATAAAGGAAGTTTTTAATTCTGACAGAAAATGCAAAGGACCGCCTAAAAAAGCGACATGTCCGCGGATCGGTTTTCCACAGGCAAGTCCGCTGATCGTCTGATTTACAACAGCCTGAAAAATAGAAGCGGCAAGGTCTTCTCTTGTAGCGCCTTCATTGATGAGCGGCTGGATGTCTGTCTTTGCGAAAACACCACAGCGGGCAGCAATCGGATAAAGCGTATCGTAATTACGGGCATATTCATTAAGACCGGTAGCATCTGTCTGTAAAAGACTGGCCATCTGGTCAATAAAAGAGCCGGTACCACCGGCACATACACCATTCATACGCTGTTCAATTCCGTTATTAAAATAAATAATCTTGGCGTCTTCACCGCCAAGTTCGATTGCTACGTCTGTTTTTGGTTCATAATCCTGTAAGGCATTTGCCACACAAACTACTTCCTGACAGAATGGAATATGTAAGTATTCTGAGATTGCCATCCCACCGGAACCAGTTACGGTTGGATGGATTGTGAGATTGCCCAGCTTTTCTCTCGCCTCAGATAATAAGGTCTGTAAAGTTCCTTTAATATTTGCAAAATGTCGTTTGTAATCGGAAAAAAGGATATCATGGCTCTCATTGATAACTGTTACCTTAACGGTAGTAGAACCAATATCAATACCTAATGCGTGTTTCATGATTAATTAATCATCTCCTTTAGTAAAATGTGTATTCATGTTGTGTATTAAAATAAGGTAATCTAATGTTCAGAATACATTTATAACACCGTC
>USPJ01000174.1 GCA_900556645.1 uncultured Lachnospiraceae bacterium | reverse complement strand
TGTATCCATTGACTTGGTGGAAGAGGTAATAGAACGTCAGTTGAAAAAATACAAAAATAAGTTGGTATCCAAACAACAGAGTGCGGCACACTTCCGCAAAGAATTTATTGAAAAAGAAGTGCAGTCTGATGATGAAATCCAGATTATCAGAACCAAACGCTTTGGTATGAAGCCAATGTATCCAGAAGATGCCTGCGTACAGATGGAACTTTTGGGACATAATTTCTTTGTATTCAGAAATGCAGAGACTGACGAAGTCAATGTAGTGTATAAGAGAAAAGGAAATACCTACGGATTGATTGAGCCGGAATTCTAAAAAATATACTTAATAAGAAGAAAATGTCTCCGGGAAACCGGAGGCATTTTTTTGTGAAATATGTTCACCGGACTGCCGAAAGCGTGTCTGGTGAAAAAAATGCGGTATCCGGTAAAAAAGTGCTTTGGAAAAAGGGATTACTTGTCATAGAGAGGAAAATGTTTTACTATAGTTACTATCAGGGAGTTGCAAAGTGTAGTTAGAATAAAAAGGAGAGAGCAAATATGAATATAGTAGTTTTGGCAGGAGGACTCAGTACCGAAAGAGATGTTTCGTTGGTTACCGGAAATATGGTAAGCAAAGCATTGCGGAAAAACGGACACAATGTCATCCTGTTGGATGTTTTTATGGGATACAGTGATAGGGAAAAAGATGTGACAGATTTATTTGCACGTTCCGAAGAGGTTAGCCTGACAGTGGAGGGGATTCCTACCACGGAGCCGGATTTGGCGGCAGTAAAAGCCTCACGCCTGGATCAGTCAGACAGTTTCTTTGGACCAAATGTTATTGCCATCTGTCAGATGGCGGATATCGTATTTATGGCACTTCACGGGGAGAACGGGGAAAACGGAAAAATACAGGCGGCTTTTGACTTGTTTGGCATTAAGTATACCGGTACAGGATATCTCAGCAGTGCATTGGCAATGGATAAAAACATTTCCAAGCAATTTTTCTGTGCCAATCAGATACCTACCCCACAGGGCATTTCCATGAAAAGAGATGCACAATTGGAGTTTGAGGAGACAGGCTTGACCCTTCCTTGCGTGGTAAAGCCTTGCTGCGGCGGTTCCAGTATCGGAGTTTCCATTGTCCGTACAAAGGAGGAGTATCAGAAAGCGTTGGCAGATGCTTTCCGCTGGGAAGAAGAGGTTTTGATTGAAGATTATATCGAGGGCAGAGAATTTTCCGTGGGAGTCATTGATTTTAAAGCACTTCCGATTATTGAGATCGCACCCATTGAGGGATTCTATGACTATAAGAACAAATATAAGGCAGGAAGTGCCGTAGAGACCTGTCCGGCAGATTTACCGCAGGAAATTACAGAGCAGATGCAGCAATATGCCGAGGCGGTTACAAAGGCATTGGGACTGGATACCTATTCTCGCATGGATTTTCTGTTGGACAAAGAAAACCGGATGTATTGTCTGGAGGCAAATACACTTCCGGGAATGACTCCTACTAGTCTGCTGCCACAGGAGGCACAGGCAGTAGGCATGGATTTTGAAGAATTGTGTGAGAAGCTGATACGGATTTCTCTGGAAAAATATGAGAACAGAGGGTAAGACAGATGAAAAATATGACGTTGGAAAACATCGCCCATAGCTGTGGCGGAACCTATATAGGAAATGAAAAATATCGTTCCAAAGAAGTGGCAGGAGTTGTAATTGACAGTCGTAAGGTGGAGAAGGATTATTTGTTCATTCCTATCAAAGGTGAGCGGGTAGACGGACACAGTTTTATTCCCACAGTGTTTGAACAGGGAGCAGCAGCGGTTTTGTCGGAATATAAGCTGGAAAATCCGCAGGGACCGTATATTTTGGTGGAATCCACGGAAAAGGCGTTAAAAGACATTGCAGCCTTTTACCGAAACTCTCTGGATATCAAGGTGGTGGGAATTACAGGAAGTGTGGGAAAGACCAGTACCAAAGAGATGATAGCCGCTATTCTGGAGACCAAATACCGGGTATTGAAAACCGCAGGGAATTTTAATAACGAAATAGGCTTACCTTTGACGGTTTTTCGTCTGAAGGAATCCGATGAAGTGGCAGTATTGGAGATGGGAATTTCTGATTTTGGAGAGATGGACCGTCTGGCACGGATTGCCAAGCCGGATATCGGGGTGATTACCAATATCGGACTCTGCCATCTGGAAAATTTAGGGACCAGAGATGGGATACGAAAAGCTAAGACAGAAATGTTTGCCCACATCAAAGAGGGAGGCAGTGCCGTATTAAACGGTGATGATGACCAGCTTGCAAAGATTATGACAGTACAGGGCAAGCCTCCAGTATTTTACGGAAAGAATCCGTTGAATTTGGAGGAAACACCTAACATGGTATATGCATCGGATATAGAGAATCTGGGTCTAGAGGGAATGAAGGGAAATTTCCATTTTGGAGAAGAAAGCCTTAAGGTACAGATTCCCATTCCGGGAGAACACAATGTAATGAACGCTTTGGCAGGAGCCTGCGTGGGAAGATTGTTAGGATTGTCCTTGAAGGAGATTCAAAGGGGAATCGCCAATGCCAAAACCATCAGCGGAAGAACCAATCTTATCCACGCCAACGACACCTTGATTATAGATGATTGCTACAATGCCAATCCAGTATCCATGAAAGCCTCCATAGATGTACTGGCACAGCAAAAGGGGAGAACCATTGCAGTGCTGGGAGACATGGGAGAGCTGGGCAGTGAAGAGGAAAAACTGCACTATGAGGTTGGAGCATACGCAGCGGAGAAAAAGATAGATGCTCTGTTTTGTACCGGTGAGCTGTCCAAGGAACTGGTAAAAGGTGTGACGGAGAATGGGACATGGAGTGAAGTCTTTTATTTTGATAACAAAGAAGCCTTGATAACGGCGTTAAAAGAATATCGAAAGGAAGGAGACACCATTCTGGTAAAGGCATCCCATTTTATGGAGTTTTCGGAAATTGTAAAGGAATTGGAGCAATAGAATTATCTGTAGCACAAAAAAAGGTTGTTGCAAAAAAGAAATATTTTAGATATGCATGATTTTTATTACAAGAAGTTGTATTGTAGCACAGTTTGGATAAAAACAAATTTTTAAATCGTCTCACGAAAATCGGAATTTTGTTCGAAAAGATTTTCAATTTGCTTTTATCCAAACTGTGCTACAACAAAAGTTCTAATAATAAAAATCATGCACATCTAAAAATAATTGTTTTCTGCAACAGTCTATTTTTATGTTACAGATAATTATGATTGTCCTCAAGCATTTTTGTAATCAGTTCCCGGGAATATTCCCCGATGTGTTTTTTGTTTTCTCCATCCAAATCAGCCGGATTGATAGGAGCACCATATTGAATGACTACATGAGTCTTTTTTACAAAAGGAGCCTGTCTTTCATAAATCTGACATGAGTTTGTGATGGCGATTGGAATAATCGGACATCCGCTTTTTAATGCCAATTTAAAGCTGCCATCTTTAAACGGTAACAATTTTTCTGGATGGTCGTTTCGTGTTCCCTCAGGGAATATAAAAACGGAAATGCCACGTTTTAACTGGTCAATGCCTGCAAGGATGGTTTTCATGCCCTCCCGTATATCGTCACGGTTTAAAAACAGGCAATAGAGCCGACGCATCCAGATAGGAAGAATCGGAATCTTTTGGATAGAATCTTTAGCAACAAATCCGGTCAGATTTGGACACCGGGCATAGGTCAGCACGATATCAAAATAGCTTTGGTGGTTTGCAATGTATAAAACTGCTTGATCCTTTGGTACATGCTCCTCTCCGATAACAGTAATCTCTGTTCCGGCAAGAAATAAAATGACTCGGAATGCCCATTGCACAATCCGTAGACTGGCAAGGTCGGAAGCCGGTTTATTAAACTTGCCCCAAATCCAGAGAATCCCCAGAACCGGAAGACCTAAAATGTGGTATAGGATTACGAAAATCGCAATCAGTATTAATCGAATCATAATAAAAACCTCGTGTTTTTCATAAATTATAAGAATTATTATACAAATATGGTGGAACAATTACAATAAT
>USPJ01000173.1 GCA_900556645.1 uncultured Lachnospiraceae bacterium | reverse complement strand
TGGTGATACCAAAACGGCGGTGGAGCTTTTGGGTGAAGCCAGATATCGGATTTTTGATGCATTAGTAGAACAGAATGGATTTTCTTTTATTGCAATAGGGAGACCGGAAGCAGCAGGATGTTATTGCAAAATCAACAGCTATCTAAAGGAAGTCATTCGGATTCTGTCAGAGAATTTTGATTACATCGTCATTGACGGCGAAGCGGGGATTGAGCAGATTAACCGTCGTGTTATGGAAAAAGTAACCCATTTAATGTTGATTACAGATTCCAGCAGAAAGGGAACGCAGGTGGTGCAGACCATAAAGAAAGTAGCGGATGAGTTGGTAATGTATGAAAAAGCAGGCGTTATTATCAACCGTTTGCCGGATATGGAAGTAATTCAATACATGGATTTAGCGGATTTACCTGTCTTAGCAGCCATACCCGCAGATGCTTCCTTAGCAGAATTTGATTTAAAGGGCGAGAATGTATTTTACCTGTCAGAGGAAGCGGCTATTGTGCAGGGAGCAAGGGAAGCACTGAAAAAGATAAAAATTTTGGATGAAGAGGGAAGTGCATGAAGGACTTAAAACATTTATATTATTTTGAAAAACTATTAGAAGACGCCAATAACGAATTGGTGCGGCAGGCACAGGAGGAAGGACGTATCTGCGTGGGCAGTGTCTGCTATCAGGTACCGGAAGTGTTATTGGAGTTGCCGGGAACTTTTACCGTGCGTTTAAGGGCACCCCGGACCGGTTCTATGGAGATGGGAACCTATTATCTTACCAGCTTTTTATGTGAATATTCCAGAGCATTGCTGGAACGGGCAATCGAGGGCGGATATCAGTTTTTAGATTGTCTGATGGCACCGGATGCCTGTACCATGATTAACCGTTGTGTGGAAAATATGGAACTTTTACATACCATGACCAAAGAGAAATTTTTCTACAAATATTTAGAAGTACCTATGAAAGCCGATGACAACGGATTAAATCTTTATGTATCAGAATGCCGCCACAAGATTCTGGATGGATTAACGGAAGTGTACGGTATTGATACCAGTGATGCAGCACTGCGAAAAGCTGTGGAAAATCATAATAAGATATGTAAGCTGATTACGGAAATCGGAGATTTCCGCAAGGAGATGAATCCTCGTATTACGGGATATGAGTTTCATATCATTTGTATGGCAACCTATGTCTGTCCAAAGGATATGCTTTTGGAAAAATTGGAGGAGACCTTAGAGGAAATTAAAAACAGAGAACCGGATGCGAAGCCACAGTACCGTGCAAGAGTAGTGGTTGCAGGTTCTGAAATTGATGATGTGGATATGATTAAGCTGGTGGAAGAATCTGGGGCATTGGTTGTAGCAGACCGTTTCTGTTATGGTTCCTTGCCAGGACGGGAAGTGATTGAGTTAAACGATACAGAAGATGTGTTGACTCAGATTTGCCGTCATTACATGATGTATTGTATGTGTCCACGCCACATGGATACACCGAAGATGAATCGCAGAAAAGAGTACATCAATGAGCTTGCAAAAGAATATCATGCAGACGGTATTATTTTTGAGCAGATGAAATTCTGTGATCCGTGGGCTTATGAGCGGATGGTAGGGACTTATGATTTGAGAGAAAAATACGGATATCCGGTATTGTCCATCGACCGTCCGTATGCAGTAGGTTCCTCGGGACAGGTGCGTACCCGTGTGCAGGCCTTCGTGGAAAGTATTGAAATCAAGAAAATTCAGGGAGGTGTGAAATAATGGGAAAAGCAGTGGGAAGTGAGAGATTAGGGGATCTTTACAACGGAACCAAAGTAAGAAAACGCCGTGAATGGAGAGGTTTCAAGGATACTTGGTATGATTATACCCGTTGGTTAAAAATTATGGGAGTGCTGCTGAAATTCATGGCAAAACCCCGGAATGTCAAAGCATTTTTCCGTTATCGCTGGATGCTGAATTACTTGGCGGTGCCGATGATGATTGATAAGCATACCGTGGGCCTTCGTGGGAACCATTTGCGGATTGCCCATGAAGAATACGATTTAGTTGCGGAAGATATCGCAAAAATGTTAGATAACATTTTCCGTGCTGACAGAAATATCGGAAACGATGTGGAGTTTTCCAAAAAGATTGTCTTATTAGATGAGAACGAAATGAGCCAGATTATGTGCGGCTTTCCGAACCTGATTGGATTAAGCTGGGAGATTCCTTCCGTATATGTATCCGTATTATTGCAGGGAGATGCGGTGACCCATTATCTGGATGTGGTTCAGGAATTTGGAATGCCGGGAGATGTCTGTCCGATGCCGGCAGCAGAGGCAGGTGTATGTATTGATGACGACATTCCGATTTTTGGAGCCTGTGCCGTACAGTGTAATACCACCTGTGACGGCTCCTTAATGGGAAATGGAATTATTTCCAGAAGACTGGAATCAGAAGGAATTCCGTGTTTTCAGCTTGCTACTCCTCTTCGTCATACAGAGGAAGGAGTGCAGGAATACGCAGCACAGGAAATTCGGAATGCCATCAAATTCATTGAAGAGCATACCGGTGAGAAATGGGATTGGGATGCTTATTTTACCTGTGCCAAACGTTTTAATGCGGAGACCAGAGAACGAATTGAATGGATGGAAATGTCCCGTACCGATTATCCACAGGTATTTGGTGCAAACTTAGCACTTTATGCAGAAACGACCTATATGGCAATCGGAGGAAAGGTACCGGCTTTTGTGGAGGCAGACCGGAAAATCACAAAGCTGGCACTGGAGTCCTATAACAGAAAAGAAATGCTTGTCCCGGAATATCGCCATCGTGCCATTATCTGGGGTGTGCAGGCTCAGTACTATACAGACTTTTTACCTTGGTTACAGAACTGCTGGGGAATCCTGCCACTAGTAGATATGCTGAGTCTGGTATCTATGGAAATGATATCAGAGGATGACTCGGAACAGGCAATTTACGATATGGCCCATTTATATGAAAACATGATTATGCGAAACCGTACTCATGGAGGCTATGAAGTACTGTTGGATGATTTGTGGAGATTTTGCGAGTACTTCCGTGCAGATATGGTTATTCTCTGGGAGCATATGAGCTGTAAAGCATTGGACGGTATGCATGGTATGTTTGAGCAGCAGGCAAGGGAACATGGCATCAAATTAATATGGGTAGGTCATGATTTGATGGATCCCCGTGTGGTACCAAGGGCAAACACCCGTGATGACGTAAACCGCTATATGAGGTCTGTGTTGCGGGAAGAACCGTTAGACCCAAGCTTAGAGGAAGTAGACGATGCCATTTCATGGTAGCGGCAAGGTAAATAGTTGAAAGGAGTAAGAAAAAGATGAAATATTATGGTGGATGTGATTCGGGCAGTACCTATACGAAATGTGTCATCATTGATGAAAACGGTAAATTGGTGTCCGATGTAACCCTTCGTAGCCGTATCAATGCAGTTTTAAGTGCCGAGGATGCGTTAAAGCAGGCGATAGAAAAAATTCCGGAATTGAATTCAGCGGAGGACTTAGATTATCTGGTGGGAACCGGGTACGGACGAAACAAGGTTCCTTTTGCAGACGAAAATATTTCCGAAATCAGTTGTCATGCAATGGGGGTACATGTGGCGGACCCAAAGGTAAAAGCAATTATAGATATCGGTGGACAGGACGTTAAGGGCATTGCCATTGATGATGACGGAACGGTTTTGAATTTTGCCATGAATGATAAGTGTGCCGCAGGTACAGGCAGATTTTTTGAGGCAATGGCAAAAGCCTTTGAGATGGATTTGTCAGAGTTCTCCAAATTATCCTTAAAAGCAAAAAACGTGATTCCTATTACTGCACAGTGTACCGTGTTTGCGGAATCGGAGGTAATTTCCCTTGTGGGGGAAGGAAAACCTATGGATGAAATTGCAGCAGGGATTGAACTGTCGGTTGCCAAAAGATGTTTTGTTATGAGCAAAAAGGCAGGAGCAGTAGATAAGAAGGAAAAGGAAACAGTCCTTGGAAATGGAACAACAGTACTGAAACTGTATTATGTAAGAAAGAGCTACACAGTAACATATGAATATGAAAACAAAC
>USPJ01000172.1 GCA_900556645.1 uncultured Lachnospiraceae bacterium | reverse complement strand
TACGGAGCCGGGAAATATCCGCGTCAATCATCTTGCAGAGCCAGTCACAGCTAAAGGCAATCTACAAGGACAACGCCGATACCATAGTCGGCAACTGCGATACGACCCTGTTCTTGGGCGGCAAGGAAAAAACGACGCTCAAAGAAATGTCGGAGCTTTTGGGGAAAGAAACCATTGACAGCTTCAACACTTCCGAAACCCGCAGCAATCAGAAATCCTACGGCTTGAACTATCAGAAATTAGGAAAGGAACTTATGTCACAAGACGAGATCGCCGTTATGGACGGAGGAAAATGTATCTTGCAGCTACGCGGTGTGCGTCCGTTCTTCTCCGAGAAATATGACATTACCAAACACCCGAAGTACAAGTACCTTTCCGACTTTGACAAGGAAAATGCCTTTGACATGGAAAAGCACTTGCGCCGCCGTCCTGCAATCGTGAAGCCGGACGAGGTATTTGACTACTACGAAGTTGACGAAGCAGATTTGCAGGAGGACGCAGAATGAATAAGCGTATCAGAAAGAAAAAGGCAAAACAGCAGCTAATCCGAGCTATCAGCGGGCTTATGGAAGCCGCCGAGGAAATGCAGCAGGAAGATGTAATACAGAAGGAGACAGAAGATAATTTTTTGAAGTTTGAGGAAGCAGAACCGGAGGAAACAGGAACCGGGGATACAACTATTATTTTCGCAGGGGATGTGCTTCTCAGTGATTATGTGTTGGAAAATTATAAAAATCAGGGTATCGGAGGAGTTGTGAATGATACTCTTTTATCGCAGTTACAGTCTGCGGATATTACGGTGGTAAACGAAGAGTTTCCTTTTGGAACCACCGGAACAAAAGCAGAGGACAAGCAGTTTACCTTTCGGGTAAATCCTTCCTATATAACGGTATTACAGGAAATGGGTGTGGATGCGGTTACTCTTGCCAATAATCATGTGTTGGATTTTGGGGAGGAGGCATTGCTTGAAACCATGGAGACTTTGGATTCGGCAGGAATTTTGTATGCAGGAGCCGGAGACAGTGTGGAACGGGCAAAGCAGGTACAGAAGATGGAGGTCAACGGAAAGACCTATGGTATGCTGGCAGCTTCCCGTGTGATTCCGGTCACTTCATGGAATGTGGAAAATCATACGCCGGGAGTCTTTTGCACCTATGATGCAACAGCTTTGGTAAAAGAAATCCAGCAGGCAAAAAAGAAATGCGACTATCTGGCAGTTTATGTACATTGGGGAGTGGAGCGGAATAACCAGCCGGAGGATTACCAGAGGAATCTGGCAAAACAGTACATAGATGCAGGGGCGGATGTGGTAATCGGTTCCCACCCTCATGTACTTCAAGGGATAGAATTTTATCAGGGAAAACCAATTTTTTATAGTTTGGGCAACTTTATTTTTAATCAAAGTATTGACAAAACCATGGCAGTAAAACTGGAAATACCGGAAGAAGGAGAGCCGATGATACGGCTGTTGCCGGCATCTGCTCAGAATGCCCGTACAGGAATTTTGGAGGATACCGGGGCAGAGGAATTATATCGCTATGTAGAGAGTATCTCAGAAGGCGTTTCTGTGGACGAAAATGGTGTTGTGTTACAAAATTAACAAATTGAAGGAAAATTGTAGAAAAAATTAGGAGAACATGCTATAATTTGGCTGTAAATTAAGGTTATATGTGAATAAAGGTGAGTGTATGCAGGAATTTGTGATGGGAATACAGATATTAGGAGTGGCATTAGCAGCTTTGGCAATTATACTGTTAATAAGAGAAGAGGCAACAAAAGAAAATCGTCTGTTGCTCTGTTTTTTAATGACAGCTCTTTGGTATAATGTGGGGTATCTGCTGGAGATGTCTGCCTTGTCGGAGGACGCCGCTGTTGTAGCTGTATTGATTGAACGGGCAGGTTCCTGTTTTCTGTTGTTTTTGTATATGTTGTTTTTGGCGAGCTATTGCGAATTGCCTCTGCCGAAAATTTTTACGTGGACTTTGGGTCTGGCAGATGTGGGAATATTGATTGGCATATTTACCAATGCCAGACATGGACTCTATTATACAAGTGCCAGCTTGGTTACAAAATACGGCTATTCTAAGCTGGTAACTCAGCATGGACCGATTTTTTACCTATATGCACTGATATGTATTAGCATACCGTATCTGGTGGTGTATGGTATCTTGATTCATGGAATTAAAAATGCAAAAAATGAAAAACGCCGTTTTACATTGATGATTGTGACGACTCTTTCCTGTGTACCGGCAATATTGATGATTTTGAGTATAACGGGTAATTTGCGGACTCAATTCTATCCGGTGCCGATTAGTTTATGTCTGTTAATTTCTTTATTGGTTATCCTTCTTTGGAGAAACTCTGGATTTGATGTCTATCGCCATGGAGCCAGAGACATTTTTAAAATTATGGATGACTGTGTTTTTTTCTTTGATTCCAATAAAAAGATATTAAGTTACAATGCAGCGGCTCTGGAAGTGTTCCCGGAACTGGAAGGTGGAAAAATTAAGAGATTGGAAGAAATTGAGGACTTTCCGCAGGACTTGCTGGAAGTGGTGGGTAAAAGCGAATTTGCTTTTCGTGACCGTTTTTATGAGGGACATCTCAAGGAGATGCGGGATAATGAAGAGGCTATCCGTGGATATACCATGTTGATTTTTGATGTAACGGATACCTATCAGCTGATAGGAGAGATTATGGAGATGCGGGAGGACTCTGAGCGGGCAAATCATGCTAAAAGTGAATTTTTGGCAAACATGTCTCATGAGATTCGGACACCGATGAATGCCATTATCGGTATGAGTGAATTGATTATTGAGGAGAGCCGTGGCAGAAAGATGTATGATTTTGCCTGTGATATTAAGACCGCTTCCCAGAATCTGTTGGGAATCATTAATGATATTCTGGATTTGTCC
The DNA here is from genome assembly GCA_900556645.1 of uncultured Lachnospiraceae bacterium. Next base: position 1,156 of record USPJ01000172.1, on the reverse strand, counting down.
AAAGTAGAATCAGGAAAACTGGAGTTGGTGGAGGACAGCTACTATTTACAGGTATTGATTGAAGAAGTAACCAATATGATTAAGATTGTGGCGGTAGAACATGGACTTCAGTTACTGGTAGAGGTAGATGGAGAACTTCCTTACAAATTGTACGGTGATGTGGGAAGAATTCGCCAGATTCTGATTAATATTCTGAACAATGCCGTGAAGTTTACAAAGTCTGGTCATGTAAAATTACAGGTATCTCAGGAGGAGAATAACGGAGAGCAGACTTATCTGGTATTTCGGATAGAAGATACCGGAATCGGTATTCGGAAAGAAGATTTAACGAAGATTTTTGAGGAATTCCAACAGGTGGATACCAAGAAGAATAGAAAAGTAGAGGGAACCGGATTGGGACTTACCATTTCCAGAAGGTTGGTAAAATTAATGAAAGGAAATATTTCCGTAGACAGTGTTTACGGAGAAGGTTCTGTATTTACCATTCGGGTTCCACAGAAGATAGAAGATGCCCGAAGTATTACGGAAGTACCGATGAGTTCCCGGGATATGCTGGGAAAACAGGAGCTGATGTTTAAGGCACCGGATTACAAGGTCCTGATTGTAGATGATAATGTGGTAAACCTGAAAGTGGCCCGGAAACTGCTGGATGAGTATGAGTTCCAGATTGATGAGGCAAGGTGTGGCAGTGAAGCAATCCGTATGGTAAAAGACCGGGAATATGATATGATTTTTATGGATCATATGATGCCGGAAATGGATGGAATCGAAGCCACCAGAACCATACGTGAAGAGTGCGGTACCAATGGAAAACGACCGATTATTATAGCATTGACAGCAAATGCTCTGGGAGGAGCCAGAGAAATCTTTTTGAGCAACGGATTTCAGGATTTTATTGCAAAACCGATTTCCAAACTGGAACTTCATGACAAGCTGAGCAAATGGATTCCGGCAGGCTATAAGCATCATATTGACCAGGAAGTAGAGCCGGAACTGATTACGGAGGACGAACTGGCAAGCATTTATATGGTGGATGTGAATGTTCGTAAAGCCACAGAACGGAAAAAGGGTACCATAGAGGATTATTTGGACATTCTGGAACTATTTTTGGCAGATGGAACAGGCAAGCTGAAGCTGATTCGGAAGCTTGCTAAGG
>USPJ01000171.1 GCA_900556645.1 uncultured Lachnospiraceae bacterium | reverse complement strand
AGTAACTTTAATTTAAGTATACTTGAAACCTCTTATTCTCTCAATGGATGAACTGTTGATTTCCAGAAACAAAATCAACTATCACGATACTTTTAATATTTGCGAATACTGTCTTCTTCCTCATCCGTAGATTTTTCTATATCTTTGATTTGCAGATAATAGCCGGCATTTTCATTGATTTTTACAAAAACCCTCTCTCCCACCTTTGCTCCTTTGATTGCCTTTCCGATGGGTGACTCAATACTGATATAATTTTTCAGAGAATTTCCCCGGACGCTGGTTACCAGCTTGTAAACCTCTGTCTCGTCATCCTCTTCAAAATAAACCGTCACTTTGTTGTTCAGTCCCACCTCATCTTCCTTGGAATCATCGGAAATCACACTGGCAGTCTTTAACATTCTCTCCAGATACCGGATGCGACTTTCATTTTTATTCTTTTCTTTTTTTGCTGCATGATACTCGAAATTCTCGCTTAAATCTCCCTGGGCTCTCGCCTCTTTTACCGATTCAATCAATTCCTTCCGAAGCACCAGCTTCCGGTATTCTATCTCCTCTTCAATTTTTTGGACATCCTGTTTTGTTAATTGTTCCCGCATACTTTCTCCTCTACATCTTCTCCAATTCTTTTTCCATAATTGCCTGAATCGCATCAATGTCTGTAAATGTCAACTTAATTCCACGATGATACATTGCAAGCACCTCTCTAAGATTTTCTGTAAGAACTTTATTTAATTTTTTATGTACCGAAACAGGTCTCTCCTGTATCGTATGCACATGGTCAAAATATTTTTCAATAATAGGAAACGTATTTTGAATTAAAAAAGCATTTTCTTTTCCTGCAAATAACCCAATCACTATTGTATTGCATTTACCATATCGCTTCTTTTTCTTTTCAATGATTCCCTTGTATTTCTCAGCTTGCGAGCTGATTGGTATCATCCAATACAACTTAGGATTCTTTCTATCCTGAATTGCATAGTAGTGAGGACGATAGTTCCCCTGTTCCTTATTACTCATCAAATATTTATCCTGAACCAAGTCAAAAAATTCATCCTTGATATGATACGAATATCCCTCTTGTATCTCCATAAATAACCTTTCCTATGTGATAAAATTCCCCACCAGTTACCTGATGGGGAACATTTACGAACTATACTATTTTTATCCCACCTGTATAGCAAGTGGCATCATTTACGAACTGAATCATTTATACCCCGCACCATCAGCAAGCGGCAAACATTTACTTCTAACCTTAGTATATACAGATTAAATGAAATAATCAACCTGTTTTTCAAATTTAAAAATATTTTCTCCTCTACATCTTCTCCGGTGCCTCGAATCCCAGCAAATCGATGCAGGTCTCCAAAATAGACTTGGTCAGCTCCAGCAGTTTGATGTAGCCTGCCTGTACCGTCTCGTCCTCCTCTGCCATGATTTTTGTCTCATGGTAAAAGTGATTGAAGGCATTGGACAAATCATAAATATAAGAGCAAATTTTGTGCGGTGCGGTTTCTTCGTAGGCATTTTCTATCACACCGTTGAATTTACTAAGCTCTAACATCAATCCTTTTTCACTTTCGGAGTGTGCCGGAAGAATCTTTGCGGAATCTGCATTTTTTCCGCTCTCCTTATATTTTGCAAGGATGGATTTGATTCGCACAATGGTATACAGAATATATGGTCCGGTATTTCCCTCAAAGGAAGTAAAGCGGTCAATATCAAAGATATAATCCTTGGATGCCTGATTGCTCAAATCACCGTATTTAATAGCAGAAAGGGCTACGATTTTTGCGGTCTTCTCTGCCTCTTTCTCGTCTACCGTATGATTCTCGGTAATCTTTTCAAACATCTTTTCATTGATATTCTGCATTAAGGTTTCTAACCGCATAACGCCGCCTTCACGAGTTTTAAACGGTTTTCCGTCTTTTCCGTTCATGGTTCCAAAACCGTGGAATTTCAACTGTGTCTCTTTTTTTACGATACCGGTCTTTTTCGCACAGCGGAATACCTGAATAAAATGCATTTCCTGTCGTTTATCCACCACATAGATGATCTCATCCGGATCTATTTCCTCCCGACGCATAATCAGGGTTGCCAAGTCGGTGGTACTGTAAAGAGAAGCACCGTCGGATTTTAAGATGATACACGGCGGTATCTCCTTGGTGTCATCCTCCTTTGCCACATCCACTACCAAGGCACCTTCGCTCATATAAGCAAAGCCCTCTTCTTTCATCTTCTCCACCATCTGCGGTACATACGGCTGGGCATCGGATTCGCCCTTCCAAAGTTCAAAGGAAACCTTCAGGTTTTCATAGTTTTTCTTCAGGTCCGTAACAGACACATTCAGAATATGAGACAGCAATGCCTGATATCCCTTTCTTCCTGCCTGTAACTCGGAGGTTGCCTTCATTGCCTGCTCTTTATAGGCTTCATCCTCTTTGGATTTTCCGCTGGCAGTCGGATAAATCTCTTCCAGCTCTGAAATGGTAAAAGGCGGTTCTATCGGATACTCGCCCTCATAGGATTCATCGAAATATACCAAATCCGGTTTTCTCTCTTTTAACTCGGTAATGATAAGTCCCATCTGAAGTCCCCAGTCGCCCAGATGCACATCTCCAATCATCTCGTAACCCATATATTTTCCGATTCTCTTGATACTCTCTCCGATAATCGCAGAACGCAGATGACCTACATGAAGCGGTTTTGCCACATTCGGTCCGCCGTAATCAATGATAATTTTCTTTGGCTCTTTTGTTTTTTCACAGCCGTATCTGCCCTCATCCTCCTGCATGGAAACCAGATACTGTGACAGATATTCTTCTGACAGCTTCAAATTCAAAAATCCCGGCTTTACGGATTCCACCGAGGTAAACATGGAACTGTCCTGCAATGCCTCTGCCACTTTGTCAGAAATCATAAAAGGGGCACACTTGTATTCCTTAGCTGCCGCCATGGCTCCATTGCACTGAAATTCGCACAAATCCGGGCGGTTGGATAAGGTTACCCTTCCATATTTCTCATCATATCCACAATCGGTAAATGCTTTTGTCACTTCTTCGGTAATCAAATCTAATATTTTTTTCATGGTAGTTCTCCTTTTATTCATTTTCAAAAAGCGGTGTGGAAAAATATCGCTCTGCCGTATCCGGCAATACCGTGACAACGGTTTTCCCCTCACCCAGTTTTTCTGCCAGCTTTAATGCCGCCGCAACATTGGTTCCGCTGGATATTCCGCACATAATGCCTTCCAAACGAGCCAAATCTTTGGCAGTCTGGATTGCTTCTTCGTCTGTTACAATATAGATGTTATCATAAATTTCCTGATTCAGGATATCCGGGATTACTCCGTCACCGATTCCCATCTGAAGATGTGTTCCGATGGTTCCTCCGGCAAGAATTGCCGCATGCTCCGGCTCCACCGCCCAAATTTCAATCTCCGGGTTCTGTGCCTTTAACACCTCGCCGATTCCGGTAATGGTTCCTCCGGTTCCGATTCCCGAGCAAAAGCCATGGATAGGACCTGCCACCTGTTCTAATATCTCTAGTCCCGTATGATGTCTATGTACCATAGGATTTGCCGGATTTTCAAATTGCTGGGGTACGAAAACCTTTGGATTTTCCGCCTTCATCCGCAATGCGGTTTGCAGACATTCCTCAATACAGTCTCCGATATTTCCCGCATCATGGATAAGTATCACCTCTGCTCCGCAATGTCTTACCAGCTTTCTCCGTTCCTCGCTGACCGAATCCGGCATGATAATGATGGTTTTATATCCCTTTACCGCTCCAATCAATGCCAGACCGATTCCCTGATTTCCACTGGTAGGCTCCACGATAATGGTATCCTTGTCGATGATTCCCCTTTTTTCTGCATCTGCAATCATGTTGTAGGCTGTTCTGGTTTTAATGGAGCCGCCTACGTTCATTCCTTCAAATTTTACCAATACCTGGGCATTGCCCGGTTTATTCATACGATTCAGGCAAATCATGGGTGTGTGCCCGATTGCCTCTAATACATCGTTGTATACCATTTCTTTTCCCCTCTTCTCTACTCCATTTCCGTGCAAGCTCGC
>USPJ01000170.1 GCA_900556645.1 uncultured Lachnospiraceae bacterium | reverse complement strand
AGCCGCAAAATCTGTACGGACATTACCACCAGCAACGTCACAACGATTGCCGAAATCCATATTTTTCCCGCTCTGTTCTGTTTTCGCTTCCTTTTTCTTCCCGCCATAATCATTCCCCAAGTCCGAGTTTACATAATCCTATTTTAACCGCTTCCCGTACTTTTTTCAATCCCTTTTTCAAAATTTCCAGTATTTTCTTTAAAATACCGGAGATACTGCGGATAAGGAAAGGACTTACAAAATGATTAAAAAAAAGCATTCCCAGCAGAATACCACCTATGGCAAACCCTCGTATCAAACCATCATTTTCCTGAAAAATCATTCCAAAGATTAACAGTGCTGCCACAATCCAGTAGAGAACATCCTCCACGGAAATCCATATTACTCCATGGGGAACTACCTTTCGGAAAATACGGAACACATCATACAGCATAACCAGTCCTTCGCCCAGAGCAAAAGAAATCAGCAGGAAAACCAATTCCTGATGAATCCCGTCACTTACCGCTATCATCGGAACAGTTTTCCTAAAAAGTTTTCTGCTTTCTTTCCGTAATCCTCTGCTTCTGAATAAGTCAGACTGGTTACCAGTCCATCGATATCCACCTCACCCCTCTCAAGGGTCAGACGGCTGACATGCAAATCTTCTCCCTTAATCAAAAGCATCCCCATTTCCGTCTGCAACAGGATTTCTTTCGGATCAAAGGATATAACGTTCTTTACTCCCGAAAAATTTCCAATCCGGCGGTTGCTCAGGGTAACCTTATGTGCTTTTGTGCCATTCCGTTCTTCCATATACAAACCTCCTAATCATGGAACAGATGTCCCCTTTACAGTATATTAGGAGTTTTCCTTTTTATGCCTGCGTTACAGATAGTGGAACATATCTTTTGCATCTTCCTTCTTGGTGCTCTCTGCCAGACTCAGAACCTCTACCTTCACGGTTTTCTGACCAAACAGAATCTCTATCACATCTCCCACCTTTACGTTAACCGATGCCTTGGCGGTCTTACCATTTACCATAACTCTTCCTGCATCACAGGCTTCATTTGCCACTGTTCTGCGTTTGATTAAACGCGACACTTTTAAAAACTTATCTAATCTCATATTTCTTCTCCATTACAAGAAAAAGCTCAAAACCTGTTATAGGTTTTGAGCTTATACTTTACACACTCTGAACTATGCGTTAATCATATCTTTTAAAGCTTTTCCTGCTTTGAACTTAGGTGCTTTAGAAGCAGGGATAACCATTTCTTTGCCTGTCTGAGGGTTTCTTCCTGTTCTCTCAGCTCTCTCAGATACTTCAAATGTACCGAAACCAACTAACTGAATCTTCTCGCCTTTCTTTAATTCTTCTGCAACAACATCTGTGAATGCTTTTAATGCTGCTTCTGCATCTTTTTTTGATAATTCAGTCTTGTCAGCAATAGCTGCTACTAACTCTGCTTTGTTCATGTGATATGTCCTCCTCTATCAATTCTATTTTTCGAGATTATCTTCCCAAATTACCTACAAATATATTTATACTTGTTTTTGTACATGTTGTCAAGAAATTTTGCTCTTTTTATAAGGATTTAGAGCATTTTTTCTATCATATCCAACACTTCTTTTCCCAGATGCTCTGATTTTTCTTCCGCATCTTTTAAGGAGGAACCCTTTACGCCATAGTAGAATTTTACCTTCGGTTCCGTGCCGGAAGGTCTTACACATACCCATGCATCATCGGTAAGCTCATAATATAATACATTGGAAGATGGCAGTCCGGTGGAGGTTACAGCACCGGTCTTCATATCCACAATAGTATCTTTCTTATAGTCTCTTGCAGCCGTTACCTCATAGCCGCCGATTTCTTTCGGAGCATCTGCACGAAGAGTCTCTAAAATGGTCTGGATTTTCTCCAGTCCTTCGATACCCTTTAAGGTGATTGCCTTTACATCATCCTTGTAGTAGCCGTATTTCTCGTACATATCAATCATGGCATCCCACAGGGTTTTCCCTTTGGTCTTATAATAAGCTGCCGCCTCACAGAGGGTCATAGAGGCTACCACCGCATCCTTATCTCTGGCATAGGTTCCGGTAAGACAGCCATAGCTCTCTTCCATTCCAAAGAGATAGGTTCCTTTTCCGGTTTTCTCAAACTCTAATATTTTCTGTCCGATGAACTTAAAGCCTGTTAAAACCTCCACCAGTTGGATTCCGTAATATTTCGCAATGGCATCTGCCATATTGGTGGATACGATAGACTTGATAAAAGCTCCGTCCTCCGGCAGTCCTTCTTTTTCTTTTCTCTGTCCGATGACATAGTCTCCGATGAGACATCCCGACATATTTCCTGTGAGAGAATGGTACTCTCCCGTCTTAGAATCCTTCACATAGACGCCCAGACGGTCTGCATCCGGGTCTGTTGCCAGGACTAAATCCGCATCAATTTCTTTTGCCATGGCAAGTCCTAATACAAATGCTTCCTCAGATTCAGGATTCGGATAGCTGACCGTTGGAAATTCTCCATCCGGCTTCTCCTGCTCCGGTACCACATAGACATGTTCAAATCCAAGCTCTTTTAACACTCTTCGAACCGGAATATTTCCTGTTCCGTGAAGAGGTGTATATACAATCTTTAACTGGTCTTTCACTTCATCAATGGCATCCTGATGAAGCACCAGTTTCTTCAGCTCCGCAATATAAGCATCGTCCACTTTGGCACCGATGGTCTCATAGAGACCTTCTTTTACTGCCTCTTCTTTGGACATGGTCTTTACCGTATCAAAATCGGTTACTGCCTTTACCTCATCCATAATTCCGCTGTCATGAGGCGGTGTAATCTGTGCACCGTCTTCCCAATATACTTTATATCCGTTATATTCCGGCGGATTGTGGCTGGCTGTTATATTGATTCCGGCAATACAATTCAGCTTTCTTACCGCATAGGATAATTCCGGTGTCGGTCTTAAAGACTCAAACACATATGCCTTAATGCCGTTTGCTGCGAGACAGAGAGCCGCTTCATCTGAAAATTCCGGTGACATTCTTCTGGAATCGTATGCGATGGCAACCCCACGATTCTCTCCTCCAACCTTTTTGATATAGTTGGCAAGTCCCTGTGTAGCCTTCCGTACGGTGTAAATATTCATGCGGTTGGTACCTGCTCCGATAACACCCCGAAGTCCTGCTGTTCCAAATTCCAGTTCCGTGTAGAAACGGTCTTCGATTTCTTTTTCATTACCTGCAATTCCTTTGAGTTCTGCTTTTGTTGCCTCATCAAAATATGGATTGGCAAGCCAGCTTTCATACATTTCTTTATAACCCATTGTCTTTTCCTCCTATGCACATTCTTTTTATATTGAATTTAATCCAACAGCGTGGATAATAAATCACTTACTTTTTTATAAGAAGAGGTCTCCTCATCCGAGGAATCCTCAGTTTTTTTACTGTCAGAGCTGCTTGTACCAGAAGTTCCCGTACTCTTGGAACTAGAGCTCGTACCAGAACCGGAGCTGCTAGAGTTGGTACTGCTTGTACTGGAAGAAGTCGTCTGGGAAGAGCTACTCTTCTCCTCTTCCTCTTTTTCCGCAGCCACCGCATCCAAATCAATGGAAATGACAGCTTCTTTGGAGCTGACCATCAGTTTTTCATTGAAATCATCATAGCCTTCCGCAATGATTCCGATACGGTATACTCCATATTTCAAATCCATAGGCTGGGTGGCATCCACCACCTCTCCGTTCAGGGTCAGCACAGCCCCTTCCGGTTTAATCTGAAACTGAATCCTGCAATAGCTTGGTCCACTTCCCTGATATTCATTCAAATCCACCACGGTGGTCTCGTTTTTATTTACGGTAATTTCTTTTGTATCACCGTATCCATCCTTTGCTACAGACAGCTTATAGGTGCCCTGCGGAACCTCCACCTTCATATCCTTGGAAACCTTTAAAAACGCCGCATTTCCAATGGACAGCCATCCGCCTTCAAATAAGTCCGTATTAGTAAATGTCAAAAATCCATGTCCACTGGTAACGGATATGGCTACAATCTTCTTATCAACTCCCGAAACCCGCAGCACATCATTTTCTGTAATATCATCCAGAG
>USPJ01000169.1 GCA_900556645.1 uncultured Lachnospiraceae bacterium | reverse complement strand
GGAAATGTAATGACTGAATACGAAGAAAAATTTTCTTCTCTCGGACACCCGATCCATAAATTAATTGCAAGGAGGTCTTTTTCTTGAAAAAATATTCTACCGTCATCTTTGACTTAGATGGAACACTTTTAAATACGATCGAGGATTTAACGAATGCCCTGAACCATACGTTGCAGGAATTTGATATGCCGACCAGAACGCTTCCTGAAGTCCAGAGCTTTGTCGGCAACGGACTGCGGCTTCTTTTGATCCGTGCAATCCCACAGGGAGAGGATAACCCACAGTTTGAAGAAGTATTTGCCGCTTTTAAAACCTACTATACTGACCACTGTAAAGAAGCAACTGCTCCGTATCCGGGCATTATGGAGCTTTTAAAGACTTTACAGGAACATGAGATCCCTATGGCGATCGTTTCTAATAAAAATGATGCAGCAGTCAAACGTCTTGCAGCAGATTTTTTTGAAGGGATCATTTCTGTGGCAATCGGTGAAAGAACCGGCGTAAGAAAGAAACCTGCACCGGATACGGTCTTTACTGCCTTAGAGGAATTGGGTGAATCTGCCGACTCTGCTGTTTATGTCGGGGATTCTGAAGTAGATTTACAGACTGCTGCAAATTCCGGCATGGACTGCATCAGTGTTGCATGGGGATTTAAGGGACGTGCCTTTTTAGAAAAAGAAGGGGCATCCCACATTGTGGACACCCCGGAGGAAATCTTAGGCTTCCTTATTTAAGATTTCTTCCATCTCACGAAGAGATGCTCTCATATTTCTCATTCGTTTCTGGATAAAAGATTTGTGATAAGTATAAAAGAGTATTTTGTTAAAGATATCCATTTTTTATTTTATCTTATGCAGAATACTCTTATCTGCTCTTTGAAAATTCGATCTCTATCTTTGTTCCTTTGCCTTTTTCACTGGTCAGCTCCATATGAGCACCGTGCTGCTGGATAATATGTTTTACAATGGCAAGTCCGAGTCCGGTTCCTCCGGTGGATTTCGAGCGGCTCTTATCTACCCGGTAAAATCTTTCAAAAATATGCTCTAAGGACTCCTCCGGGATTCCGATTCCCGAATCCTCCACTTTTACATAAAAATATTGATGGTCCGCATTGAGAGTTACATGTACCCACCCGTTTTCTTTGTTATACTTGATACCGTTTTCCACCAGATTGGTAATTGCCAGTGTCAGCTTTACCTCATCGATTTCCGCCGTTACCGGACGGAAAGTCTCCAGTACCAGTTCAATATTCTGCTTTTCAGCAATGGGACGGAGCCGTTTTAAAATCAACTCCAGCAGCTCATTGATATTTACAGAAGAGATATTCAAATCCGCAGCGGACTTGTCCATCTTTACAAGAGAAAGCAAGTCTGTGATAATCTTATTCTCCCGTTCTATTTCATTTCCGATATCTCCCATGAATTCTTTGTATAATTCCACCGGAGCATCCTCCATAGCATTGATGGAATCTGCCAGAACCTTCATGGAAGTCAGCGGTGTTTTCAGTTCATGGGACACGTTGGAAACAAACTCCTGCCGGGAATCGTCCAACACCTTCATACGACCCAGCAGACGATTAAAGCTCTCCGAAAGTTCTTTTGTCTCCGTGTATTTATCAATATGAATCTCATAATCCGTATAGCCCGCCTGGATATCATCCACAGCCCTCTCCATTTTTCTTAAAGGTCTGGTCATTCTGGATGCTCCTACTACTGCCAACGCAAACACCAAAACTCCTAATATCAGTTCTACCACAAGGGCATACTGTCCCAGATATTCTTTATCACTGATGACTCCGTCCATGGACACACTGACCAGAAGGACTCCCTTGACATCTTTGCTGCCGGAACCGGTAATAGGCAGGGTCATTTCCAGATATCTGCTGTCAGAATCATATTTGGAAATCTCCTTTCCCGAAAAGCTCTGTACCACTTCTTCCGAAATAATGGTTTTTCCCACATCCATGGAATAACTGTCCTGTACAATCCGAAATGCCTTATCAATTACCATAACACGTCCGTCATAAATATTGGAAAGCTGATTTAACTGTACCGTGATATTCTCGTTATCCTGCTTGTCTATGTAATTATCTCCTGCTATCTGATCTGCTAGAATCTTAGCCTGACTGGTAATATTAATACTGCGTGTGGAAACTGCCCTATCCTCATAGGCTTTCAGAAATCCAAAACGCAGTATCAGACATGGAAGGATTCCGATGAACAAAAAAAACAGAATCAATCGGAACTTCATACTTTTAAAGAATTTACGAAATGTATTGCTCTTACTCATCTCTTACACCTTAACCCTGCTGGTAGTAATATCCAACTCCCCACTTTGTATGCACATATTTCGGCTCACTTGGATTGGCTTCAATCTTTTCCCGAAGCCGTCTTACATGAACATCCACAGTACGGACATCTCCCGGATATTCATAGCCCCAGACCAGATTCAACAGATTCTCCCTGCTGTACACTTTGTTTGGATGCAAAACCAAAAGCTCCAGCAAATCAAATTCCTTTGCCGTTACATTTACTTCCTTTCCCAACACAAACAATCTGCGGCTTTCACAATCCAATCTCAAATCTCCGCTTTCAATCTGCTTTGTATGTTCCTCCTTTGGCTTTGAGCCGCCGGTTCTTCGCATAATTGCCTTAATCCTTGCTTTTACTTCCAGTATATTAAAGGGCTTGGTTATGTAATCATCTGCACCATACTCTAAGCCCAGAATTTTATCCATATCATCACCCTTGGCGGTCAGCATTACAATGGGCATATCAGAAAATTCCCGAATCTGCTGACACACCTCAAATCCATTCATCTTAGGTAGCATAATGTCTAGGAGAATCATATCATAGGTATTCTCCGTCGCCATCTTTAAAGCTTCCTCACCATCGTAAGCACAATCCACCTCCATGCCGTCCTGCTCCAAGCTGAAGCGGATGCCCTTTACGATTAATTTTTCATCATCTACAACGAGAACTTTTTTTGCCATTTTTACACCTCAGTCAACTGTAATACTGTCTTTTACCTTTTCATACGCCTTTTCTTTTATGCCGCTGATATTCATAATCTCCTCGGTGCTTTGGAAGGCACCGTGCTCTTCGCGGTAGGAAATAATTGCCTCCGCTTTGGACTGTCCGATTCCCGGCAGCGTCATCAACTCTTCACAGGATGCCTGATTGATATTTACCAATCCGTTCTTTTCTGCCTCTAACGCCTCCTGCTCTACCTCCTCTATGGTAGGGATTCGGAGCATCTGACCATCGCTTAAAAGCTCTGCCTGATTGATCCGGTCAATGTATGCCACTTCAGACAAACCTCCTGCCACAGCAATTCCATCGCAGATACGGCTGCCCTCCTTCAGCTCATAGACTCCGGGGCTTACCACCGCTCCGCAGACATAGACGCATATCTGCTGATGGCTTTCTTCCTCCTTCTGGGAAGATGGTTCTTCCGATATCTCTTCTGTCATCTGAATCTCCTGCTCTTTGCAGCCTTCGCATAAAAAAAGCATCATCAGGCATATTCCAATGATTTGCAGTAAAAAGTCGAAAAATGTCAGAATATATCAAATATTATGTGCAAATATAAGAATTTAATCCTCTTTCATAAGACTTTCCAGTAAAGTTATAAGGTTCTGGCGGTTTCTGGTGTAGAAGAGAATACCGTCAGAAGTCGGCACCATGGTAACATATTTATTCTCGAAAGTGAGAGATTTCTGGATGGTATCTATTAGGAAGGAACAGATGGAAGGGGAAACCTTTAGAAATACAGTTTCACAATCCGTTAAGTCCTCTAAAGATGCATTTGCTTTCTGAAGAAGATAACGTAAATCGTCTTCCTGCTCCAACTGCTGGGAAGTTTTATTGATAATAAAATAGCCGTGGGAATCCTTCGGCATATCCATAGCTTTCACGGCACGCTGTACCTGTTTGGTAAGACTGTCAGAAGCAGGATAAAGGGATTCAAAATAAGTCATAAAGTCGGACGCCTGTTTAAAATGCTGATTCGTACCTTTTTCCAAGACCTCCGTCATCAAAATTCTCTTAATCATTTCCTCACAGGTTTGTCTGGAGGGATTTTTTCTCA
>USPJ01000168.1 GCA_900556645.1 uncultured Lachnospiraceae bacterium | reverse complement strand
GCTGGAAAAAACTGCTGAAAAAGCGGAAGATGCGGCACTTTTACAGGATGTTCTGCTGGAATATTTCTCTTGAAAATAGGGGTGTGCTTTGTTAAAATTAAGCCATATCATACAAAGGAGTGTTTGCAATGGAAAAAATAACATTTGACTATTCAAAAGCAACCTGTTTTATCAGTGAGGAAGAAATAGGTTATATGAGAAAACTTACCGAGGATGCGAAGGAAGTTCTTGTATCAAAAAGCGGAGCGGGAAATGACTTTTTAGGATGGATAGACTTACCGGTAGACTACGATAAAGAGGAGTTCTCCAGAATTCAAAAAGCAGCAAAGAGAATCCAAGAGGATTCTGATGTACTGCTGGTTATCGGAATCGGCGGTTCCTATCTAGGAGCAAGAGCAGCCATTGAATTTTTAAGACATGGCTGCTACAACAATCTTCCGAAGGAAAAGAGAAAAACCCCGGAGATTTACTATGTAGGAAACAGCATCAGTTCCACCTATTTACAGGGAGTAATTGATGTCATCGGAGATCGTGATTTTTCTGTAAATATTATCTCTAAATCTGGAACCACTACGGAGCCGGCAATTGCTTTCCGTGTATTCAAAAAAATGTTAGAGGATAAGTATGGAAAAGAGGGTGCGGCAAAGAGAATTTATGCAACGACGGACAAAGAAAGAGGAGCATTGAAAAACCTTGCCACAGAGGAAGGATATGAAAGCTTTGTGGTACCGGATGACGTAGGAGGAAGATATTCCGTACTGACAGCAGTAGGTCTGCTTCCAATTGCAGTCAGTGGTGCAGATATCGGAAAGCTGATGGAAGGTGCGGCAAAGGGACGTGAGCTGGCATTAAATGAAAAATTCCAGAATAATGATGCTATGCAGTATGCGGCAATCCGCAACATTCTTTTGAGAAAAGGAAAAGGCATTGAGGTGCTGGGCAATTATGAGCCGGCATTACACTATATTGGAGAGTGGTGGAAACAGTTATACGGCGAGTCAGAAGGAAAAGACCAGAAGGGAATTTTCCCGGCAGCAGTAGATTTAACTACCGATTTACATTCTATGGGACAGTTCATCCAAGATGGTGCTAGAACTCTCTTTGAGACAATTATGAGCGTGGAGAAGCCGAGAGAGACCATCACCATTGAGAAAGAGCTGGTAGACTTAGATGGTTTGAACTATCTTGCAGGAAAAGATATGGATTTCGTCAATAAAAGTGCTATGAACGGAACCATTCTGGCACACACCGACGGTCAGGTACCAAACCTGATGGTGAAAATTCCGGAGATGAATGAATATTATCTGGGACAGCTGTTCTATTTCTTTGAGTTTTCCTGCGGCGTCAGCGGATACCTGCTGGGCGTAAACCCATTTAATCAGCCGGGTGTGGAAAGTTATAAGAAAAATATGTTTGCACTTCTTGGAAAACCGGGATTTGAGGCAGAGAGAGAAGCATTGTTAAAACGTCTGTAAACAGGAAACTTGACAAAAAATAAGACCTTTGATATAATCCGTCCGTAACATATTTGTAATATTTTGTAACAAATATGAATAAAACTACACAACATTGCGTAACAATATGATAACAATTAAACGTTGTGCATGATGGAGGACAAATATGAAACCAGACAAGAAAGTGTTGGAGAGTGCAGTATTGGGGCTTGCTTTAGTATTGGTTACCACCTACACAGCAGTCGCAGCTCCGAAACAGGAAGCAGCAGGGGATTCACAGATAAGGGTTACATCAAATGGTACAGCAGGAGCAGTATCACAGCTTGTAAGCGGATTGGATGATACACAGACAGCATCCATTGAAAAGACGGATGTGGAAGTGGTTACAGCACCGCAGATGAGTGAGGAAGAGGCTGCATGGCAGAACCGCCTGATGGCAAATGTGGAAGAATCCTTAAATGTTCGTACGGAGCCAAACGAGGCAGCAGCTTTGGCAGGAAAACTCCGCAAGGGGGATGTAGCTGAGGTTGTGGAACGAATGGATGGGTGGACACATATTACATCCGGAAATGTAGACGGATATGTAAAAGATGAATTTTGTGTTTTCGGACAGGAGGCATATGCTTATGCAAAAGCCAACTGTACCACAAAAGCCACCGTATTAGAGGCGGGACTCCGCTTGAGATCAGAGGCAAATGAGGCTTCTTCTATTTATGACGTAGTAGCCCAGGGAGATACATTGACGGTAGCGGCAGATATGGAAGTGCCGGAAGGATGGGTAGCTATCCAGTACGGAGACGGAATTGCCTATGTCAGTGCCCAGTATGTAGAGGTTGCCCTTTCCACAGGAACGGGAATTACCGTAGAGGAAGAGCAGGCAATCATTGCAAAGCACAAGGCAGAAGAAGAGGCGAAAAAAGCAGAACAAGCCAAAAAAGCTGCCACCACACAGAAGGCAGCCGTAGAGGCAAGCTATGATGAGGTAACAATTTTAGGAGCTTTGATTCAGTTAGAGGCAGGAAATGAATGCTACGATGGTCAGGTTGCCGTAGGTGCCGTAGTAATGAACCGTGTCAGAAGCGGTTCCTATCCGAACAGTATTTCGGATGTGGTATACCAGAGAGGACAGTTTAGTGTGCGGGACAGAGTTGCAGGCGTTGCAGCCGGAGGAGTAAAATCTTCCTGTTTACAGGCGGCACAGCAGGCAATTAACGGAACCGATAACACAGGCGGAGCATTACAGTTTGCACCGGTAAGCAGCGGCAGAGGCGGCGTAGTAATCGGAAATCACGTATTTTACTAAAAATGCATAAAAGGACAGTCATATGGGGATAACCTTGTATGGCTGTTTTTTTAATTTTCTTGTAATTATAGGTGAAATATAGTAAGATGTAGGGAGAAAATTTAATGAAGAGACGGAGGAATAGAATATGGGTGGTATGGTAGCATTTATTGTATTGATCATTGTTCTTTTATTGATAGCAGTATCCTGTATCAAGATTGTACCACAGGCACATGCGATGGTTATTGAGCGACTGGGAGGATATCTTGCAACATGGGGCGTAGGTATTCATTTCAAAGTACCATTTATTGACCGTGTGGCAAAGAAAGTGTTATTAAAGGAACAGGTAGTGGACTTTGCACCACAGCCGGTAATCACAAAGGATAACGTAACTATGCGGATTGATACCGTAGTATATTTTCAGATTACAGATCCGAAGCTATTTGTCTATGGTGTAGATAATCCGATTATGGCAATCGAGAACCTGACAGCCACAACACTGCGTAACATTATCGGTGATTTGGAACTGGATGAAACGCTGACATCCAGAGAGACCATTAATACCAAGATGCGAGCATCTTTAGATGTGGCAACAGACCCTTGGGGAATCAAGGTAAACCGTGTGGAATTGAAAAACATTATTCCGCCGCAGGCAATTCAGGATGCCATGGAAAAACAGATGAAGGCAGAGCGTGAGAGACGTGAAGCCGTAACCAGAGCAGAGGGAGAGAAAACAGCAACAATCCTTGTAGCAGAAGGTAAGAAGGAATCTGCGATTTTGGATGCAGAGGCAGAGAAGCAGGCAGCTATCCTTCGTGCAGAGGCACGGAAAGAAGCGACCGTACGGGAGGCAGAAGGTCAGGCAGAGGCGATTCTGAAAATCCAGCAGGCAAATGCAGATGGTTTGCGTTTCTTAAAGGAGGCAGCACCGGACGATGCAGTTCTTCAGCTTAAGAGTCTGGAGGCATTTGCAAAGGCAGCAGATGGAAAGGCAACAAAGATTATTATTCCATCCGAGATTCAGAGTGTGGCAGGTCTGGTAAAATCCATTACCGAGGTGGCAACCGACGTGCCGACTGATACGGAATAAAAGAGTAATCCAAAGCGATTGCGTATTATAAGAGACAAAAAGGGCTGTTGGGTTTTCTCTGACAGCCCATTTGATATTTTAGCAGGAGGCGGAATTATGGACTTAAAAGGATATCATTTTTTGAAACTGAAAGATTATGAGCCGGAAGAGATTTTGTATCTCATTGACCTGGCGGAGCGTTTGAAGGCGAAGAAGAGACAGGGAATTATGCATAACAGTCTGGTGGGAAAAAACATTGCCTTGATTTTTGAAAAGACAAGTACCAGAACCCGCTGTGCCTTCGAGGTGGCA
>USPJ01000167.1 GCA_900556645.1 uncultured Lachnospiraceae bacterium | reverse complement strand
ACGCTTTGAAGCCCGTCGCCAAGAGGATTTGAACCTCCGACCCCTCGCTTAGGAGCAACTTTTATGCAGGTTCAGACTAGTCCAACAGAGACAACCTATTCATTTATAAGTCCAGTAAAAAAGCGCCTTCCCGGACTATTTCTGTTCATATAAGATCATTGAAAATTATTCCGGATTTTTACATTTTCTGAGAAAATGATTGTACGCTTCTAATATAAAGCGCCAACTCCATCTATAATTTTTCAAATCATAAAATCCAACTATCCTGCCCATTTAAAAGCGGGAAATGAAATGTGTGATACACTATTTTCTTTGTCAGATTTCTTCTAAATTATACATCAGATACCGCCATTTACGCAAGATGCTTTGACCACTATTTTACCTCTTTTTTCTCACATGCTCTGATTTGATCTCATAAATAAAACCGGCAGAGATTTTGCTCTCCACCGGTCTGCTTTTATCCTAATTATGTTCCCCTTGCATTGATTTTGCTAATGATGTCAGCAACACAGCCATTTCCGGATTGCTGAGAACTTTTGCAAGTAACTCTGCGTCCACTCCTTCTGGAACTTCCATCATCGTCCTCTTTTCTGTATCATGGATCTGCGGATTCAGATTCTTCCTGTTATAAAAGGAATCTTCCAACAGTGTCGCATTGCGCCGTCTGTCTTCATCTATGATATGCGAATATACTTCTGTAACCATATCTGCCTGTGCATGACCAGAATCTCCCTGTACCGCCTTTATATCACCGCCGTTCAGCTTAAGCTTATAGGTAACACTCATATGCCGGAAACTGTGAAACACAATCTGTGGTAAATCATGTTGTTTGATCAGCTTATTCAGGGAATCTCTGATATACGCACCGCCCCTTGGAAGTCCATATTCAGTAGCAAGGATAAGGCCATAGTCCTGGTATTCTTCCTGCAAAATATCCTTTATCTCCTCCTGCTGTGCTTTCCATGCAATCAGTTCTTCAGCTACGCTCCTGGGTAAAAACACTTTCCGCACGCTGCTTTCTGTTTTTGGTGTTTTCATAATGCGTACCGTCTTATTCGTTTTCCGCTCCTCTGGAAATATGACGATCACATCTTTCTGGTCTAATTCCTCTAACGCTTTTTTGCTGACTCTCTGTACTTCCTTATTTACATAAAGATACGCCCGGTTTTCTTTGATCGCTTCTTCTGATATATCTACGCAGTCCCAGGTAAGCCCCAGTAGTTCTCCTATTCGAAGAGAACCGGCAAAGGCAAGGTTCATACACAATTTCAGGCACTCATTTTCACACACATCCAGAGCATATGCAAAGGTCTCTGCATCCCATATTACCCGTTTCTCTGATTTATGCTTTGGTACCGTCGCTTTAAATGCTGGATTCTTCTCCATGATATCCCACTTCACAGCCTGATTAAAACAACTCTTCAGCAGCTTATGTACATCACGGATTACACTGGTAGATACGAACTCGCTTCTGACATTTCCGTTCAAGTCTGGAACGGATGGCGTCTTTGTCAGCGTCTTATAGTAAATCTCCAGAAATCTGGTATTGATATCCGTCAGTGGAGTTTTCCCAATGATAGGCAATATATAATTCTTCAGCAATGACATATTCCCGTCATAGGTAGACAATGCCCACCTGTCTTTTCCATACAGTTCTACATACTCATTTATCAGATCCTGCAACGTCTTACAGTTCGATACGATGATACCGCCTTTTTTTTCTTTCAGTTCGATTTCTGCTTTTCTTATTTTAGCTTCGTTCTTCGTATCATACGTTTCCCATTTCTGTTTCCGTTTTCCCTCTGTATCTTTACAGTAATATACGACACAATATTTGTTATTTTTCTTCTGTATCGAAGCCATGCTATACCACCCCCTTTTCCTTCCGCTTCAATAACCACTGTTCAAATGCTTCTCTTGGAATACGAATAATCTTTCCTGTTTTTCTGACCGAGATTTTTCCTGTGGTGTACCAATAAGCTATGGTTGCAGGCTCAACTCCTGCCAGTTCTGCCGCTTCCGGCACTGTCAGATACTCCAGACATTTTTTCTCCTGGCTGTGATCTGCTTCTGCAAGGCATCTTCGCTTATAATTCTCATATTCCCGTTTTTCTTTCAACTCCAATTCTTCATATTCAAAATTAAACAGCTCATAGGTATCCTGTGCCTGCAAGAACCGCTCAAAGCTCTCCTTTGTCACCCTTCTCCGTCCGGCAATTACAATGACGTCCAGCAATGGGGCATATTTTTTACTGCTCAGGATTCCATATACGGTACTTCTTGGAACGTCAAGCAGCCGGGCCATTTCCGGCATACTGAGACTGGCTGCCTCTGCAGCTGCATCTTTCTTACGATCTTCCTGTGTACGGTATCTGGACTGGCTGTGATACCAGTCCCAGAAAGCATCCGTCGGCACTCGCATTCTTTCATTCACTGCAATTGTCTCAATATTGTTTTTCTTCAATATCTCATATACCGTTGCGTTGTCCGTCCCCAGCATTTCCTGTATTTCTTTTGGGGAATAAGATCTGAGCCTCAACTCTTTTCCCGGTGCTTCCCCATTGACTTTGTGATACCAGTCCTGATTGGCATACCACTTTTCAAAACTGGCAATTTCAACCCTCATCTTTCCAAGCAATGTTTCTGTCCGAAAATAGTTTTTATGAACCAGCCAGTAACGATCTGTCTTCTTTAATCCCAGCATATCCCCCATCTCGTGGACACTCATCCACTTTCGGGGTTTTGCCGGTGATCCAACTCTTTGTATCACTGCCATGTTTCACGCTCCTCCCATTCATTTTTCTTAAATCATATCTCACAATTCGCAAAAAATTTAGGATGTCACAGAAGCATTTCCCTTATCCAACCACTCGTCAAAACTCTTCTTGGAAATGCGGTAGCCACCGCCTTCTAACTGAATCCAGCGGAACTCATTTTGTCTCAACAGCTTATAGACCGTTGATCTGCTGACATCCAGCATTTCCTGTAAATCCTTCACCGTATAACATCTTTTTTCTGCCATATTTTCACTCTCTTTCTATCTGTTTTGATTTTATTTCTAAATACAAAAATCATGAAAAAGTTAAGAGTGCCGTTCTCACTCTTTAACCTATTTCATACATTTTCCGCATTTTCTTTAAGATTGCACTGACCTTCTGAGACATACGAACCTTTGAAATTCCCAGTTTTTTCGCCAGTTCTACCTGCTTCATACCATCAAAGTAGATGGACTTGATAATAAACTGTTCATGTTCTGACAGCTTTGCGATATTCTGATGCAATTCTGCAGATTCAGCCTGCAGAATTACCAGATCTTCTACGCTCCGCTGGCACTCATCCGGTAAATCCTGCACTCCGATTCCATCTGTATTCTCACTGAAAACACAGTCCAGAAGCTCTGTCCACTTTGTTTTTCTTGTCATGGTTTCCGGATCTTCTGGCTGCCACTTTTTACTTCTGTAAATCTCATTACGGTAAGCGGAAAGCATTGCCTTGGCTACCTCTCTGGTTATTTCATAAAATTTCCCATCAACTTTTGCATAAAATTTGTCATTGAATTTATATGGATGCTCTACATACATCGTCCGTTCCTCCTGAATTTGAAATCTGTTTCGTGTTCCAAATTCAAGAGCGGAGGGGACCGGCTCCTTCTGATGCCTCTGATCATGCGTACTGATTTCCTTTCAGGCCACCAGATCAGGCAGACCTGTGGCTTATTGGCCGGAAATCAAAATTTCAGGGCAACAAAAAAAGCCCCTCCGGGGTGCTAACCCGAAAGAGCTTTTCTAATAATCATATGAAGTTTTCCTGCTGTTCTTTTATTTCCAGCATAATCAGTATAACAGTTCAAAGTATCAGGGGTATCTCAAATACCTGCCGTAAAGTATCACTGATTCCTATAAAAGTATCATCATTTGATACTTTTTAAATTGACATAAAAATACACCGGAACTCACCAGCCCGATGTATGATCTTTCTATTTATTTAATGTGCCATGATCTTTCTCATGTTGAGCAATCGCCTGACGAATCAGATACAGCACTTCTCCATTGATAGAACGCCCCTCAAATTCAGCAAGACTTTTCAATTTTCCGTGCGTCTCAGAATCAATCCGAAGACCAAGATGTTTA
>USPJ01000166.1 GCA_900556645.1 uncultured Lachnospiraceae bacterium | reverse complement strand
AAGACTTTTCAAAGTCACAAACAGAGACGCCTTTCATCATCCGAAGTCCCAAAAACATGAATTCCTCCATCTGGGATTTTCGGCTTAAAACCTCCTCATCCATCCGTTCAAAATTACCCTTCCGGTAATCAAACAACACATCCGTATTGTGAAAACGGGTATTTTCAAACAAGGAACTGGCTCCCAATCCTAAGCCCAGATAATTTTCCCGACGCCAGTAACCGATGTTGTGTCTACATTCATATCCCGGCTTTGCATAATTGGATATCTCATAACGGTACAACCCATTCTCCGCCAAAAGTTCCTTGGTCCGCTCATACATCCGCCGCTCTTCCTCTTCACTGGGAAGATATTTCGGCCGCTCGCCTTTTGCACGAAGATAATCATCTTCTCCGTACAGCTCATAAAAGGGCGTATCCTTCTCAATAATCAGACTATAAGCGGAGATGTGTTCCGGCTTTAACCGCACCACCTGTTTCAAGGTTTTCTCATAGGATTCCAGCGTTTGTCCCGGCAATCCCGACATCAAATCCACATTGATATTCTCAAAGCCTGCCTTTCTTGCCGCATCATAGCTCTCCAAAAAATCTTCAAAGGTGTGAATCCTGCCCAGCACACGAAGCTCTGCATTATCCGCAGACTGCAAGCCCAGACTAATCCGGTTTACGCCGCTCATCTTATAGAGCAACAATTTTTCCTTGTCCACCGTTCCCGGATTACATTCCACGGTAATCTCCGCATCCTCCCTCACATGAAAATATTCTCTGGTCTGAGTCATCAAATCATCAATGACCTGTGCTTTTAAGCTGGATGGTGTTCCCCCTCCAAAATAGATACTGGATACTTCATAGTCTTCACAATCATACGCCTGATATTTAATTTCATTTAATAGGGTTCTGACATATTCTCTCTTCTGGAAATCACTTTCCTCACCTGATAAGAAATCGCAATAGTTGCATTTTTTCAGACAAAAGGGAATATGAAAATATAATTCTAGATTCTTCATGGATTTATTATAACGCGAAATCCACGTGCTGTACAGTTCCAACTTCACCGCTTTCCTTCAAATAGATTCCCGTTTTCTGAATCACGGCATTGGTCTTATTCTGTTCATTGTTCATACTGAATTGCGTGTCGGCACTTCCCAGATAAATGGCTCCTACACCTGCCTCTTTCAAATCCAACAGCTTGTTATTGCCCTCTTCATCCTTCGTCCATACCTTTAAATCCTTAAAGATATCATCCGCCTCATCAATCCAGCCGTTGCCGTCCTTATCATATGCCGCCAAGTCCTTAAAGCCATCCCCTGACTGCGTACCGAACAGCTCACTGCCGTCATTGATGATACCATCACCGTTTTTGTCCAAAGCCAGAAAACCGCTGCCTTTTCCCGCAAAGGACATCTCCTCTTCCTTGCCGTCCGCATCTAAATCAAAGTAAAATTTCTGATCCGATACCTCCGTAACACTGGCATCCATGTTGATAACCAGAGGATCTACCAAAAGATAATCTTCCTTGGTATAAGTCTCATATTTTGCGGCAAAAGCACGGCTCATTTCCAAACTTACCCCGAAACTGATGTCTCTGCCATCTGCGGTATGTACCACTCCTTGTGCGGTATATGCTGTGGTTTCTTTTTCCGACACAAAGGCAGAAGTTACCGTCTGCTTGGTCATCCATGTACCGCCTGCTACGGAATCTGAGGATGCATGAAGCTGTGCTGCCTCCTGCAATGCTTCTGTATTGGCATTGTCACTATTCTGCGTCTTCTGGCATTGATTGTCCCGCATCATCGTTCCCAACTGACGAATCCGCTTTTGCATCTGATAACGGTTGCCGTACCGCATACTCCGCAATGCCTCAAGCATTTTTCGAAGAACTTCCAACTGCATTTCTTCTTTTGACTTTGCTTGAATCGTTCCCTGCTCGGATTTCTTTGTTCCAACGATTCCATTTTTCAGCAAATCTTCCATATTCTGTTTTTGTTTTTGGGATTTTTCTTCCTCCTGCTGATTTTTGATGTCCTTCATCTGTTCCATCAAGGCTTTTGATTCATCGGACAAGTCCAGCAAAACCGCCTGTTCTGATCTTGCATTCATGGTCTCCGTCTGATAAACCGCTGCTGAGGAATACGTACGGGAACTTGCCATTCCCACCCTACTACTTTCGATTATCATGGTACTCACATCCTTTCTTTTCCATGACAAAAAATGGTATCTGCCTTCCATGGCTGATAGTGTATTGTTCCACATATGATATATCGGCGTTTTTCCTCTTTTTCTGAATATATTTTATTTGCAAATTCCCATCTGCTGTGTTATGATTTTACAATCAGTTGTCTTGTCAGCTGTCAAAGCACGAAAACAGAGGAGTTTATTATGTCAAAGGAACAAAATTCATTTCAAAAATTTTTAGCCAGAAAAAATATTGTTTTTTCTGCAAAGCGTTACGGTATTGACGCTCTCGGTGCCATGGCACAGGGACTCTTTGCCTCTCTTTTAATCGGTACGATTCTCTCCACTTTGGGAGAACAGTTGGGATGGGAATTATTGGTTACCATTGGCGGCTATGCAAAAGCCATCGCCGGACCTGCTATGGCAGTTGCTATCGGCTACGCTTTACAGGCACCTCCGCTGGTACTTTTTTCTCTGGTTGCGGTAGGTAATGCTGCCAACACCTTGGGCGGTGCCGGAGGACCTCTGGCAGTTTTGATTGTAACCATTTTTGCCGCTGAATTTGGTAAAGCGGTTTCCAAAGAAACCAAAGTAGACATTCTGGTTACCCCGCTGGTTACCATTCTGGTGGGAGCCTTACTCTCTACCTGGTGGGCACCTGCCATCGGAAAAGCAGCAAGTGCCGTAGGTAATCTGATTATGTGGGCAACCGAATTGCAGCCATTCTTTATGGGGATTTTGGTATCAGTCATTGTGGGAATCGCATTGACCCTGCCTATCAGCAGTGCCGCTATCTGTGCTGCCTTAAGTCTTACCGGTCTTGCCGGAGGTGCTGCAGTTGCCGGATGCTGTGCACAGATGGTTGGTTTTGCGGTTATGAGCTTTAAAGAAAACCGATGGGGCGGACTAGTAGCACAGGGTATCGGAACCAGTATGCTTCAAATGGGTAATATCGTAAAAAATCCAAAAATCTGGATTCCGCCAACCTTAGCTTCTGCCATCACCGGACCTATTGCTACCTGTATCTTCAAGTTGCAGATGAACGGTCCTGCAGTTTCCTCCGGTATGGGTACCTGCGGTTTTGTGGGACAGATTGGCGTATATACCGGATGGCTCAATGATATTGCAGCGGGAACTAAAACTGCCATCACCGGATTTGACTGGCTGGGCATGATTCTTATCTGCTTCGTTCTTCCGGCAGTTCTCAGTGTGATTTTCTGTGAGCTTTTGCGAAAAATCGGTTGGATTAAAGAAGGAGATTTGACATTAGAGTAATTTAAATGGGCATGAATTCTAAAAAGTTGTATCATAACACATTTTCGTGAAATCACTCATTTTTAGAATCCATGCCCTCTTTATACTATTTCTGATTATATACAATTCAATTTTCTACTCATCCCAATAATCAATCTACAAATATGTAGCGGTAATCAGAAGCTACGCCAAACATACCTTCTACCGATAATCCTTTCTTCTCATTATCTATCAGCCCTCGAATAGCTTTTGTAATTTTTCCTACTTTTTCTTTTGCCTTCTCGTTTCCATATTGCAGTAATATAGCTCTATTTATAGCACGAAGTTTATCCGCCGCATCTGGTGTGTATTTTATTTGTTTCAATCCAGTACCCCCAATTCCCTTTCAAGGTCATCGGCATCAATCCAACCTTCTTTATCTGCACGTTCTTCCGCTCTCCTTAAATCCATCATAAGCATAGCAATTGCCTGCTCTCTAAGAGCCTCCTTACTATTCTGTGTAACCAAGAAAGGTAACCCTTCTACATTAATCGATTGCTGAATAAATGTATTAAATGCATCTGTCAATGTCATTCCGGTTCTAGCATAGATTTCTTCAACGGTTTTTTTTATTTCAGAATTGATTCTCACTTGGAAAGTAGAATCCTTTGGTGCCATTGCAACGTTTAAATGTTTTACCATGATAATCATCTCCTTTTTCTTCAATA
>USPJ01000165.1 GCA_900556645.1 uncultured Lachnospiraceae bacterium | reverse complement strand
GGGTATTTGGAATCTGAGTGGAAAACGGTCATAAAAAGCTTCCGAAAGGAAATTCCTGTGATTGTGGGCATTGCTCTTATGGCGGCCTGTCTATCCGTTGTTTTAAATAACATTCTGGCGTGGACGCCGCTGATAGAAACTTCTAAGAGCTATCAGCAGGTGGCAAAAGCCTTTTTTGGCGGAGGAATCATTTTTGAAATTTTAGGACCCTGTATTTTGGTTCCCATATTGGAGGAATATGTGTTTCGGGGGCTGGTTTACCGCAGGCTGCGGGAATGGCTCTCCCTTCCATGGGCGGTGGGAATTTCCGCAGTAATTTTCGGAGTAATGCATATGAATCTGGTACAGTTCATCTATGCGGGGTTGTTGGGAATTTTCCTTGCACTTTGTGCGGAACGGACAGAATATCTGTATGGTGCCATTGCCGGACATATGGCGGCTAATACCATATCGGTAATTCGAACAGAGACAGAATGGCTGAAATGGATGGAGCATCCCTTTGGGGTAAAGCTGTGTATGACCATCGGTCTGGGACTGGTTTTCGTGGGAGTAGCAGTCATTATTTTTCGGAAAAAGAGAGACACAATTTAAACACAATTTAATAAAAAAAGAGAAAACGAAGAGGTTTTTAGAAAAAAGTTTTTGTAGGATTCGAGAAAAATCCAACAAAATTGTTTCTGAAAACCTTTTTTAGTGGAAAAACAAAAATAAATAATCTGATAATATAAAAGAAAAAATATTAAAGACAAATAATCAGACTATTTGAGCGAAAAAAGTGTTTACACGAAAAAAAAACAGGTGTATCATAAATGTTAGAAAAACGTAGAAGGTGCAATAAACAGATGGCACAGAAAGGAAGAGGTATGAAGACGCAGATGAACGAGAGTACTGCAACAGCAAAAGGACTGTATGATCCGAGTTTTGAGCATGATAACTGCGGTATCGGTTCCGTTGTAAATATCAAAGGAATCAAGACCCATGAAACCGTAGAAAATGCATTGAAGATTGTAGAAAATTTGAAACATAGGGCAGGAAAAGACGCCGAGGGTAAGACCGGTGACGGTGTGGGTATTCTGTTACAGATTTCACATAAATTTTTTAAAAAGTCATGTGAACCTTTGGGAATCCAGTTGGGAGAAGAGCGGGATTACGGAATTGGAATGTTTTTCTTTCCACAGGAAGAACTGAAGCGGAACCAGGCAAAGAAAATGTTCGAGGTTATCATAGAAAAAGAGGGGATAGAATTTTTAGGTTGGAGAGAGGTTCCTACAGACCCGAAGACTTTGGGACAGAAAGCTATCGATTGTATGCCGTATATCATGCAGGGTTTTGTAAAACGTCCGGCAGACTGTCGGAAGGGACTGGATTTTGACCGGAAGCTGTACGTTGCCAGAAGAGTGTTCGAGCAGAGTAATGATGATACCTATGTGGTTTCCTTCTCCAGCAGAACCATCGTATATAAGGGAATGTTTTTAGTGGAACAGCTCCGAATGTTTTTCAAGGATTTACAGGATAAGGATTATGAGTCTGCTATCGCAACGGTACACTCTCGTTTCTCTACCAATACCAATCCAAGCTGGGAGAGAGCCCATCCAAACCGTTTTATCGTACATAACGGTGAGATTAATACCATTCGGGGTAATGCAGATAAGATGCTTGCCCGTGAGGAGACGATGGAATCTGAGCATTTAAAAGGCGAACTGCAGAAGGTGCTTCCGGTGGTCAATACCGCAGGTTCTGACTCCGCCATGCTGGATAACACGCTGGAATTTTTGGTAATGAGCGGTATGGAGCTTCCACTGGCAGTTATGATTACCATTCCTGAACCTTGGGCAAATAACAGTATTATGAGCCAGAAGAAAAAAGACTTTTATCAGTATTATGCAACCATGATGGAGCCGTGGGACGGTCCGGCATCTATCCTCTTTTCCGACGGAGATATTATGGGGGCGGTTCTGGATCGTAACGGATTGAGACCTTCCAGATATTACATTACAAATGACGATTATCTGATTCTTTCCTCAGAAGTGGGAGTTTTGGAGATTGAGCCGGAGCGAATTAAAGTAAAAGAAAGGCTTCGCCCGGGAAAAATGCTTTTAGTGGACACCGTAAAGGGAGAGGTTATTGACGATGAGGAGTTAAAAGACCGTTATGCGGACAAACAGCCTTATGGTGAGTGGTTAGACCGCAATCTGGTAGAGTTGAAGGATTTGAAGATTCCAAATGAGCGTGTAATGGAATACAAAAAAGAAGAGCTGAGAAGAATGCAGAAGGCATTTGGATATACCTATGAATCCACCAGAGATACCATTCTTCCAATGGCACAGAACGGAGCAGAATCCATTGCAGCCATGGGTATTGATTCCCCGATTCCAGTGTTATCCGATGACCAGCAGCCGTTGTTTAATTATTTTAAACAGCTCTTTGCACAGGTTACCAACCCGCCAATCGACTGTATCCGTGAGGAAGTGGTAACTTCTACCACCGTATACATCGGAGAGGACGGAAATCTTCTGGAAGAGCAGGCAATCAACTGTCAGGTATTAAAGATTCACAACCCGATTCTGACCAATACGGATTTAATGAAGATTCGTACTATGAAACGGGATGGAATTAAGGTTGTGACTTTGCCGATTACTTATTATAAAAATACCAGCCTACAGAAAGCCTTGGATCATCTCTTTGTGGAGGCAGACAGAGCCCATAGGGATGGGGCTAATATTCTGATTCTTTCCGACCGTGGTGTGGATGAGAATCATGTGGCAATTCCTTCTCTGTTGGCAGTGGCAGCATTGAACCAGCATTTGGTCGAGACAAAGAAACGCACCAGCCTTGCCATGATTCTGGAATCCGGCGAGCCGAGAGAGGTACATCATTTTGCCACTCTGTTGGGATACGGTGCCTGTGCCATCAACCCTTATCTGGTACAGGATACTATCAAAAATCTCATCGATGAGCATATGTTAGACAAGGATTATTATGCAGCCATTGATGATTACAACAATGCAGTTATTCACGGAATTGTAAAGATTGCTTCCAAAATGGGTATTTCCACCATTCAGTCCTATCAGGGCTCCAAGATTTTCGAGGCAATCGGTATAGATTCCGAGGTCATTGATAAATACTTTACCAATACCGTCAGCAGAATCGGCGGTATCAATTTGGCAGATATTGAAAAGGCAGTAGATACGCTTCATTCCGAGGCTTACGATCCATTGGGACTGGAAACAGATTTGACTTTGGACTCCAAAGGACGTCATAAGATGAGAAGCGGAGCAGAGGAACATCTCTATAATCCTCAGACCATCCATCTGTTACAGGAGGCAACCAGAAGAGGGGACTATGGATTGTTCAAAGAATATTCCAAGCTTTTAGACGGAGAAGAGAGAGCTTTGAATATCCGTGGCTTGATGGATTTCGATTATCCGAAGAAAGGAATTTCCATTGAAGAAGTGGAGAGTGTGGATTCCATTGTGACACGGTTTAAAACAGGAGCTATGTCCTACGGTTCTATTTCTCAGGAGGCACATGAGACACTGGCTATCGCCATGAATAAACTTCACGGAAAATCCAACTCCGGTGAAGGTGGAGAGAGCTTAGAACGATTGACTGTCGGAAAAGACGGACTAAATAAATGCTCTGCCATTAAGCAGGTGGCAAGCGGACGTTTTGGTGTTACCAGTCGTTATCTGGTAAGTGCCAAGGAGATTCAGATTAAGATGGCACAGGGAGCTAAGCCGGGCGAAGGCGGACATCTTCCGGCAGGAAAGGTTTATCCTTGGATTGCAAAAACCAGACATTCCACTCCGGGTGTAAGCTTAATTTCCCCGCCGCCTCATCACGATATCTATTCTATCGAGGATTTGGAACAGTTGATTTTTGACTTGAAAAATTCCAATAGAGATGCCAGAATTTCCGTAAAACTGGTATCCGAGGCAGGAGTGGGAACCGTTGCGGCAGGTGTTGCCAAGGCAGGTGCACAGGTTATCCTGATTTCCGGTTATGACGGAGGAACCGGTGCTGCACCGAGCAGCTCCATCCATAACGCAGGACTCCCGTGGGAGCTGGGACTGGCAGAGACTCATCAGACCCTGATTATGAACGGACTTAGAAATAAAGTCAGAATCGAGACAGACGGAAAGCTGATGACCGGAAGGGACGTTGCCATTGCAGCACTTCTCGGTGCAGAGGAATTCGGTTTTGCA
>USPJ01000164.1 GCA_900556645.1 uncultured Lachnospiraceae bacterium | reverse complement strand
CATTTATCTTTCTGGCTTTTTTATAATACCAGTATGCCATGCAGATAATCAGCACGGCTGTAACCACCATCAGGAAATAAAAGAGATAAAAACCTACGCCAAACTCCACCTGCAGAAACATTTTATCTCCGGGCTTTTCCACCACCTGTAATTTTTTATAAAAGAAATGATGATAAGAACTGGTCAGCAAAAAAGCCATTCCCAAAGCATATACTGACATGAAGGCAGCAATCACACTTCTTCGAACTCGATAGCCGGTTACACAAAGCATATAGTGGAAATAGAAGATAAACAGAACTCCCATTAACAGTACAGACAGGATTTCCAGTGCAACAACCCCATTGGGTGCCGCCTGAAAAGGCATTTGTACTCTTAAAGAATCCACCACACAATATGCCAACGAGGTCAGCATAGCGGCAACAATCAACTTTTTCTCCCGGCTTTCTCTTTTTCCTGCCACAAAATAGATTGTCATGATTAGAATCATCATGCACACAATATTGATACTAACAACCAGCTTCATTTATAACTCTCCCAACACCATAGCTACCCGTTCCTTCATATAATCCGGTTTGAAGGGCTTTACAATATAGTCATCTGCATGGACATCACGGCAGGCAAGAATAGTCTGAGTATCTGCCGCACTGCTCAAGAAAATAACCGGTATATTCTGCGGAAACTGCGTCCGTATTCTTTTTACCGTTTCAATTCCGTTCATATTCGGCATTAAAATGTCCATCAAAATCAAATCCGGTGTGTTTTTCTTCAAATATTCCAGTGCTTCTTCTCCGGAACGCACTGCTGTGATTTTATATAATTTATCCAGTGTCGCCTTTACCGCACGTATACTGGTCACCATATCATCCACCACCAGAATGTTCTTATAGGCTCTGCTCTTACGCTCTTCCTCGAACTCCATCATTTCCTCTTCATTGATAGTCTGAGTATTTGCCTGATTTATGATGGTAACATTCATGCTGGCATTCGGCGAACTCAAATCCAGTTCCGCTCCATTGAAAAATCTGACAGTAGGACGCAAAGGATTTCCCAGATGGTTTTCCGACACAATAGCTTCTCTTCCATCGGACAATATCACATTGACGCCCTTTGGATAAACCGGCACCTTTTCCATAAAGGCTTTTACCACTTCCTGATCAAAGAGGGTTCCGCAACCGCCCATCAGGTATTCCAACGACTCCGAGCAGGAATAGGCTTTCTTATATGCCCGCTCATTGGAAAGGGCATCATAAACATCCGCCACATGAATAATCTTTGCAAAAGGATGGATAGTCTCTCCGGTGAGTCCATTAGGATAGCCGCTTCCGTCCTCATTTTCATGGTGGCTCAATACCGCCACCTTTACTCTGGACGGTATGTTCCATTTTTCCCGTAAAATATCATAAGAACGCTGTGCATGACTGCGTAACAGTTCATTTTCCTCCGGTGTCAGCTTGCCGGATTTATTCAAAATTGCCTTATCAATGGATAATTTTCCTAAATCATGAAAAATAGCTGCTGAACAAAGGTCAATCAACTCATCATTTCCATAACCCATTCCCATTCCGATAACTGTGGAAAGCACCGCCACATTAACGGAATGGCGATAAGTATAATCATCAAAGGTACGCAAATCCACCATATCCAACGAGATGGTCTTTGCCTCCATCAACTGCTCTACAATCTTCTCAGCCACATTGACTGCTTCCTCCAAATCCAGCTCCACCAAGGTCTCCACCGCATGATTTCGAAGCTCTGTGGTAATGGCATCCTGAATTTCAATATCCTTAGACAGCTCGTCCTCTATGTAAATTCCCGGATATCCCCGTTCCCGTATCCGGTCAATCATTTCCTCACTTAATAATTTTCCTTCTCTCAGAAGTGTTCTGGTCTCAAAATCATAAATGGATTTTGCAATCATCATTCCTTTTTCAACTTTATCAATCTGTACAAATCTCATATTCGCTCCCTCTTACCTAATCATCCTTACACTTTGCTATTTTTCGTTTTTTTTCGGAGATTTTCTACAAAAAGAGAACGCCATCCTATGATGACGTCTCTCAAATCTCTGCTAAATTATAGCATAATATTCATTTTTAGACAAGAATTTTTAGAATTTGCCTGCCTTAGCTGCTTCCTCAATGGAAACTGCTACTGCAACAGTTGCACCTACCATTGGGTTGTTACCCATTCCGATAAGACCCATCATCTCTACGTGAGCCGGTACGGAAGAAGAACCTGCAAACTGTGCATCAGAGTGCATACGTCCCATGGTATCTGTCATACCGTAGGATGCAGGACCAGCTGCCATGTTGTCCGGGTGAAGTGTACGTCCTGTACCACCGCCGGATGCAACAGAGAAGTATTTCTTACCCTGCTCGATACATTCTTTTTTGTATGTACCTGCTACCGGATGCTGGAAACGTGTTGGGTTTGTGGAGTTACCTGTGATGGAAACACCAACATTCTCTTTGTGCATGATTGCAACACCTTCTACAACATCATCTGCACCGTAACATTTTACGGAAGCACGGAGTCCGTTGGAGTATGCTTTTTCGTATACTACGTTTACTTCGTTTTTCTCATAGTCCATCTTTGTCTCAACAAATGTAAATCCGTTGATTCTGGAGATAATCTGTGCAGCATCTTTTCCAAGTCCGTTTAAGATAACACGTAACGGTTTCTGACGTACTTTGTTTGCTTTCTCGGCAATACCGATAGCACCCTCTGCTGCTGCGAAGGATTCATGTCCTGCTAAGAAACAGAAGCACTCTGTTTCTTCCTCTAATAACATCTTTCCTAAGTTACCGTGTCCGATACCAACTTTTCTGTGGTCAGCAACAGAACCCGGAATACAGAAAGCCTGAAGACCTTCACCGATTGCTGCTGCAGCGTCTGCTGCTCTTCTGCAGTCTTTCTTGATTGCGATAGCTGCACCTACTGTGTAAGCCCAGCATGCGTTCTCAAAACAGATTGGCTGGATTTTCTTTACCTGCTCGTAAACATCAAGTCCAGCATCTTTTGTAATTTTTTCAGCCTCTTCAATAGAACTAATACCATAGCTGTTTAATACAGCGTTAATCTGGTCAATTCTTCTTTCATATGATTCAAATAAAGCCATTCTTCTCTACCTCCTTAATTAGTCAATTACCTTGTCTGTTCTAGGGTCGATAATCTTAGCGGCATCATCAACACGTCCGTACTGACCTACAGATTTTGCCCATGCTGTGTTAGGATCATCACCTTTTTTGATGAAGTCTGTCATTTTTCCAAGATTTACAAACTGGTAACCGATAATTAAGTCGTCTTCGTCCAGAGCGATTCCTGTTACATAGCCTTCTGCCATTTCAAGGTAACGAGGTCCTTTCTGGAGAGTTCCGTACATTGTACCTACCTGTGAACGAAGTCCTTTACCAAGGTCCTCAAGTCCTGCTCCAACCTGAAGTCCGTCTTCAGAGAATGCAGACTGGGAACGTCCGTAAACGATCTGAAGGAAAAGCTCTCTCATAGCTGTATTGATTGCATCACATACAAGGTCTGTGTTCAGTGCCTCCATTACAGTAAGTCCTGGAAGGATCTCAGCAGCCATAGCAGCAGAATGAGTCATTCCTGAACATCCGATTGTCTCAACAAGTGCCTCCTGGATGATTCCCTCTTTTACGTTAAGGGACAGCTTACAGGCACCCTGCTGTGGAGCACACCAGCCTACACCGTGTGTGAATCCGGAGATATCCTTTACTTCTTTTGCCTGAACCCATTTTGCTTCTTCCGGGATCGGAGCGGCACCATGATGTACGCCCTGTGCCACTGGACACATTTCTTCTACTTCGCGTGAATAAATCATTTTAAAACTCCTTTCAAGTATAGATTAACTTCATGTTGTTATACTCTCCACTGTACAGAACTGCTGAATGAACTGCACAGGATAAAACTCCGATGTCTGCTGAATGACTTCAGAGGAGTATGCCTAACAACCTAGTGTTATTTTCTCACAAAAGTGCTGATTCGTCCAGTCATAAATTGTAAAATTTTTAACCATCTTTGATTTTTTGTGGTAAAATAGTTCTAATTTCTATTAATGAAGGGATTTCTATTATGACAACAAAGTTACCTGCTTCCTTTCTCCCTGCAAAATTTCAGGTTCTGAGCGGAAGCGCTTTAAAATTAATTGCTATCACCCTGATGCTGATCGACCATACCGGCTTAATGAT
>USPJ01000163.1 GCA_900556645.1 uncultured Lachnospiraceae bacterium | reverse complement strand
GCGGTATGCATTGGTAAAAGATTCGGTGGTGTTATTGGAACAACTCCGCACCATCGACAAAAAACGATTAAAGGATAAAGTCTGTCATCTGGATGAAGAAATTTTAAAAAAAATCGAGAGGGCACTTCGCATTAGTCTGGACCTGGATACATAATCTTGACTAATAAGAGCAGAAATGATACGATTCTTTTATTATAATCGTTGGTTTACAAAGGAAAAGAAGGAGACAGTAACATGGACGATGGTGGGAGTACAAAGAATCCATTTTTAAGGCTTTTTTCAAAAAAGCAGACAGATGATGAGCAGATGGAAAAAGAAATCATCTCGATGGTAGATGAGGTACATGAACAAGGGGTATTGCAGGAAAGCGAAGCCATGATGATTCACAATATCTTTGAATTTGGCGACAAGGAAGCCAAGGATATTATGACCCATCGTAAAAATATCGTTGCCATTGACGGAGATATGCCTTTTAATGAGGCAATGAAACTGATTATCGAACAGAATCATTCCAGATTTCCGGTTTATGAAGGGGATATTGATAATATTGTCGGTGCAATACATATCCGGGAGGTTTTGATGTACGCCAGAGAGGAGCGTGTGCAGGAACTTCCGGTAAAGGAGATAGAGGATTTGGTCTTCGATGTAGACTTTATACCGGAGACAAAAAATATCAATTCTCTCTTCCGTGAGATGCAGGCAAAGAAAAACCATATTGTCATTGTGGTGGACGAATACGGTCAGACAGCGGGAATCGTAGCATTGGAAGATATCTTGGAAGAGATTGTGGGAAATATTCTGGATGAGCATGACGAGGAAGAGCATACGATTGAGCAGATTGACACAGACACCTACATTATGCAGGGTGTCACACCGTTAGAAGAAGTAAGCGAGATTTTAGGGATTCCGTTTGATTTAGAAGATTATGAGACGTTGAACGGATATCTGATCTCACTGGTTGGAAAAATACCGTCTAAGAACGAAGAATTTTCTGTGGAAGGCAACGGCTGTCAATTCGATGTCCTCTCCGTAGAAAATAAAATGATAGGGAAAGTGCGTGTGAAAAAGCTGTCCGATCAGGTGGCGGAAGATGCACAGACTTGTCAGAACGAGGAAAAAATGGTAGAATAATTCAAGAAAAACGAACAGAAAAGAGGAACTATATATGTCAGGACATTCCAAGTTTGCCAATATCAAGCATAAGAAAGAGAAAAATGATAAGGCAAAAGGAAAAATATTTACAATTATCGGACGTGAGATTGCCGTTGCAGTAAAAGAGGGCGGTCCGGATCCGAATAATAATAGCAAGCTGCGAGATGTTATTGCAAAGGCAAAGGCAAACAATATGCCGAATGATACCATTGAGAGAGGTATCAAAAAAGCCTCCGGTGATGCGGCTTCTGTAAATTACGAATATGTAGTTTATGAAGGCTATGGACCAAACGGTACAGCCATCATTGTGAAAGCTTTAACGGATAATAAAAACCGTACAGCAGCAAATGTGAGAAATGCTTTTACAAAGGGAAAAGGAAATATCGGAACTCAGGGATGCGTATCCTATATGTTCGATACCAAGGGTCAGATTATTCTCTCCAAGGAAGATGTAACTATGGATGCGGATGATTTAATGATGCTGGCTCTGGATGCGGGAGCAGAGGATTTCGCAGAGGAAGAGGACAGCTATGAGATTATCACAGAGCCGGATGATTTTTCCGCAGTAAGAGAAGCGTTAGAGGCTCAGGAGATTCCAATGGCTTCTGCGGAGGTTACGATGATTCCGCAGACCTATGTACAGTTGACAGACGAACAGGATTTATATAATATCAATAAAACCTTAGATTTACTGGACGAAGACGAGGACGTTCAGGAAGTGTACCACAACTGGGATGAGTAGCATATAAAACCCCGACATTATGTGTCGGGGCTTTTTGGATATAACATTTGGGAGGATTTTCTATGTCAGAGGGAGACAATAAGCCCCGGATAGAGGAGATGGAGTATTTAAAAATCAGGGATTCTTTAAAAAGAGAATTTCCGGATATGTTGTTACAGGTCAAGGAGCCTATGACAAATTTTAAGAAGAATACTTATGAGGCAGCTTTTTTGGAATATACAGAGCAGTATGAGGAAGTGTTGCAGCATTTGGAGGATGTCTATATCTATACGGACATTCAGGAGGAATTGCTGAAATCGGTGGCAAAGGAATTTGTGGATGCCGCGGCGAAGGAGATAGAGAGACGGCCAAAGAAACGCAGGAAAGACAGGCTTTTATCCGATTACAATATGACTATGGTGGTCTATGTGATACCGGCACTTCAAAAAAAGAATCCGGTTTCGGGAAAGGCATATGCAGAGGCAATCCTTACCGAATGGAAACGGCAGTTTCCTCGGACAAACCTGCATGCTGTCACTTATGAGGAAATTCAAGAGGGTTTCCAACAGCGTTACTGCTATATTACCACAGCCGTCTGTCAGAGCCTTCAAAAGCCGGATGATTGTATGGAATTACAGCTTTTGCGGGAATACAGGGACGGATATCTCATGGATTTAGAAGAAGGGGAAACGGTCATAAAAGAGTATTATGATGTGGCATCTACCATTGTGAAACACATCAACAGACAGAGCAATGCCTCTGAGATTTACCGTAATATTTATGACAGTTATCTGTCGGAGTGCATCCGCCTGTTGCAGATGGACGAAAAAGATGCCTGCAAACAGGTATACACAGATATGGTTTATGATTTAGAAGAAAAATTTTTTGCATAAAGGAGTAAGGATATGAGTAATAATTATCAGATTGAGACAAAGTGTATTCAGTCAGGATGGCACCCCACCAAAGGAGAGCCGAGAGTCCTTCCAATCTATCAAAGCACAACTTTTAAATATGACACCAGCGACCAGATGGGACGTCTCTTTGATTTGGAGGACAGTGGTTATTTTTATACCAGATTACAGAATCCTACCAATGATGCGGTGGCAGAAAAAATCACAGAGTTGGAAGGCGGTGTGGCAGGTATGCTGACCTCATCCGGACAGGCAGCCAACTATTATGCTGTTTTTAACATCTGTGAAGCAGGAGATCATATTGTCAGTGCATCTACCATTTACGGAGGAACCTTTAACCTCCTGGCTGTTACCTTCAAAAAGCTTGGCATTGACTGCACTTTCGTTGACACCGATGCTAGCCCTGAAGAAATTGCAGCTGCCTTCCGTCCTAATACAAAGGTACTTTTCGCAGAGACCATCGCAAACCCGGCCCTGGTAATTCTTGATATTGAAAAATTCGCAAAGGTTGCTCACGAACATGAAGTTCCGCTTATTGTAGACAACACCTTCGCTACACCTGTAAACTGCCGTCCTTTTGAATGGGGAGCTGATATCGTCACCCATTCCACAACCAAATATATGGACGGACATGCTGTGCAGGTTGGCGGAGCTATCGTTGACAGCGGTAACTTTGACTGGGATGCCTATGGACATAAATATCATGGACTGACTGAACCGGATGAATCTTATCATGGTGTTATTTATACTAAACAGTTTGGAAAGAAGGCTTATATCACAAAGGCAACCTCTCAGTTAATGCGTGACCTGGGCTCTATCCCGTCTCCTACAAACTGCTTCCTGTTAAACCTGGGACTTGAAACTCTTCCTCTCCGCGTGGAACGTCACTGCTATAATGCACAAAGAATTGCAGAATTTCTGAATGCCCATGAGAAAGTATCTCATGTAAACTATGCAGGACTTCCTGATGACAAATACTATCCACTTGCTCAGAAATACATGAACGAAGGCAGAACCTGCGGCGTTATCTCCTTTGAACTGACAGGAGGCCGAGAAGCTGCAGTCCGCTTTATGGATAGCTTAAAGCTTGCCACCATCGCAACGCACGTAGCAGCATCCAAAACCATGATCCTGCATCCTGCAAGCCATACTCACCGTCAGATGAACGACGAACAACTTGCAGAAGCCGGTGTATCACCGGGAATGATCCGTCTCTCCGTTGGTATTGAAAATGTGGATGACATTATTGCTGACATCGAACAGGCATTAAAAAACGCATAAAAGATAATTTCAAAAAATCCGAAAGAACTTCTGAAATGATTACAGATATAACAGATCATTTCCAGATTCTTCCGGATTTTTATTTTCAGGTCAAACGGATATTCGCAATCCGCTTTGCTACTTGATTCGGTTAAATTCTTTCTTATT
>USPJ01000162.1 GCA_900556645.1 uncultured Lachnospiraceae bacterium | reverse complement strand
TAAATCTTTCAAGATATATTTTAAATTTTATACCAGATTTTGCGATTTTTCAAATCTTTTATTTGTATGACAAAAGGCGAAGTTTTAGAAGCAGAGTATAGAAAATTAGTTTTTCCATATGCTAACCAAAAAGAAAAGAGGAAGGAAAATGGAAAAGAGAGAAACCTTAAAAAGTGCCCCTAGAAATGAACGGGGAAGAAAGGAAATCTTGCGGGATGCCCAGATAGAGGATTATGATTATCTGGCAAATTCTGCAACGGGAATGGACTGTACCGGGTTGATGCACCGGGCACCTATGAATCAGGATGAGATGGAATCCTATCAGGAGGTATACCAATATCTGCCGCCTAATGTCAAGATAGAAGCGGGAGAGGAAAAATCATAAACGGTCTGAGATTGTGAAGAGGAAAGTATTTAATTTTGTACAAATGAAATGTAATTCCCGGTGGAACAGATAATGGGGCTGTGATATAATACGCCGTGGCAAGGATGTGTTTAAAATCCCTGCCGTATCGAAAGAAAAGAGGAGAGTATATCATGGAATTTATGAAGAAAAACTGGAAAGGAATTTTATTATGTCTGCTCATTGCCATTCCTTCATGGCTGTTGGGAAAACAATTCCCGATTATAGGAGGAGCGGTAATTGCTATTCTGGCAGGAATGGTGGTAACACTTTTCATAAAGGAAAAGGGAAATCTGGAAAGCGGGATTAAGTTTACCTCCAAAAAGATTCTACAATGGGCAGTAGTTTTTCTGGGATTCGGATTGAATCTGAATGTAATTTGGGAAACGGGAAAACAATCCCTGCCGATTATTGTATGTACCATAGCAACCTCGTTGATTATTGCATATGTGCTGCACAGGGTTATGCATATTCCGGGAAAGATTTCAACTTTGATAGGTGTGGGTTCTTCCATCTGCGGAGGTTCTGCCATAGCAGCAACAGCACCGGTTATTGATGCGGATGACGAGGAAGTGGCACAGGCGATTTCTGTTATTTTCTTTTTCAATGTAATAGCAGCCATTGTATTCCCGATATTGGGAAAACTCATTGGTTTCGATACCACCGGGGGGGATGCCTTTGGCATTTTTGCGGGAACAGCAGTTAACGATACCTCTTCCGTGACAGCAGCGGCATCTACTTGGGACAGTATGTGGGGACTGGGATCTGCCACCTTGGACAAGGCGGTTACGGTAAAGCTGACCAGAACCCTTGCAATTATTCCAATTACTTTAGTGTTGGCATTTATGAGAGCCTCCAAAGCAAAAAAAGCAGGCGAAGAGGGAACAGAGCGTGTCAGCATCGGACAGATATTCCCGACTTTTATTTTGTATTTCATTCTGGCATCGGTCATTACCACTGTTGCGGTACAGATGGGAACACCGATAGAAGTATTTGCACCGATTAAGGAGTTGAGCAAGTTCTTTATTGTGCTGGCAATGGCAGCCATTGGATTAAATACGGATATTGTAAAGCTGATTAAAACCGGAGGAAAGCCGATAATTATGGGACTTTGCTGTTGGATTGGAATTACCGCTGTCAGTCTGGTTTTACAGCATGTCATGGGTATCTGGTAGAAAATCTTGGAAAACGAAACATGGATTCCATAGAAAAAAGTATAAAATCAAGTACAATTTTTGAAAAATGTACAAGATTAAGAGCAATGCTTGCAAAAGGTCACAAAACGGTATAAAATTCACTTTGGTCATAACGAATTAACGAAAAGGAAAAGGAGAAAAAAGATGTACGGTTTTGGTAAACTGATTAGTGTATTGAAGAAGAATCCAAAAACAATCGTGTTTACGGAAGGAACTGATCCGCGTATTTTAGAGGCTTCCTCACGGCTTCTGGCAAGTAATTTCTTACATCCGATTTTAGTTGGAAATGAGGATGAGATTTATAAATCAGCGGAAGAGTGCGGTTTCAATATTCGTGGTGCGGAGATTATCGATCCGAACAATTTTGACCGCATGGATGAGATGATAGAGTTATTCTGTGAACTTCGTAAGAGTAAAGGTGTTACACCGGAAGATGCAAAGAAGACTCTGGCTCAGGCAAATTATTTTGGAACCATGTTAGTAAAGATGGGAATTGCTGACTCTCTTTTAGGAGGAGCAACCTATTCTACAGCAGATACGGTACGTCCGGCATTGCAGTTGATTAAGACAAAGCCGGAGAACAATATTGTATCTTCTTGCTTTATACTGGTACGTCCTCGGGCAACCGGTGAAAACGAATTGTTGGCAATGGGAGATTGTGCAATCAATATCCATCCGACAGAGGATGAACTGGTGGAGATTGCATATGAGACAGCAAACTGTGCAAAGATTTTCGGCTTAGAGCCGGAGGTGGCATTCTTAAGCTATTCTACTCACGGTTCCGGTTCCGGTGAGGATGTAGATAAGATGAGAAATGCGGCAGAGAAGACCAAGAAAGCACATCCGGATCTTCCGGTTACCGGAGAATTGCAGTTTGATGCAGCAGTATCCCCTCGTGTGGCACGTACAAAATGCCCGGATGATCCAGTAGCAGGTCATGCAAATACATTTGTATTCCCAGATATCAATGCCGGAAATATTGGATATAAGATTGCACAGCGTATGGGCAATTTTGAGGCATACGGTCCGATTCTTTTAGGATTGAATGCCCACGAGGCTTGTGGAGGGATATTTTTATCGTATATACTATTGTCCATGAGAAAAAGTAAGAGAGGAAATGGACATATGAAAAAGAG
The DNA here is from genome assembly GCA_900556645.1 of uncultured Lachnospiraceae bacterium. Next base: position 1,496 of record USPJ01000162.1, on the reverse strand, counting down.
AATGATAGCACTGTTATGTGTATTTACATTGGCAGTGACCGCTTTGGCAGGATGTGGAAAGCAAAGTGATAAAAAGAACGGAGGTTCCGAAGGTCAGAAATCCGATTCCGGGATTGTATGCTATGTAGGAAACGGTTTTTGGGACGGACCTTTAGATCCTACAAAGGGGTTTTTATCCTATGGATGGGGATTTATCAATGAGCCGTTGATTTGCGTAAATGAGAATTCTCAGTATGTGGCAGATTTGGCAACGGAGTGGGAGGTAAGTGAGGATGCCCTTACCTATACCTTCAAATTGAGAGAGGGTGTAAAATTCCATGACGGTTCGGATTTTACCGCAGAGGATGTGGTATTTACCTATGAGACCGTAAAGAAAAATCAGGCAGACAACGAATCGGTGGATTTATCCTTGTTGGACAAGGCAGAGGCAGTGGATGACTACACTGTAAAATTCACTTTAAAGGAACCAAACTCCACCTTTTTTGACGGGGTGGCACAGTTGGGAATTGTTCCAAGCGACGCTTATGACGAGAAAACCTTCGGGGATGCACCTATCGGAACGGGAGCATGGAAGTTCCTGCAGTTAGATACAGACCAGCAGTTGATTGTAGAGGCAAATGAGGATTATTTCGACGGAGCACCGGAAATAAAAAAAGTAACCTTTGTCAGCATGGATAATGAGGCGGCTTTTTCCAATGCCAAATCGGGACAGTTGGATATTGTTATGGTACAGCCGAGCTACACTACGGAGAAAATAGAGGGAATGCACATCGAAAAGTTAGAGACCATGGATGTGCGGAATATCAGCCTGCCTTGCAGAGAACCGGGAACGGCTAAGGATGCAGATGGAAAGGAAGTAAAAGTGGGAAATGCTGTAACCTCAGATGTTGCGGTAAGAAAAGCGTTGAATATCGGTATTGACCGTGAAAAGGTTATCCAGGATGCTTTCAATGGTGTAGGAAAGCCGGCGGAAGGCTTTACTTCCAATCTGGAATGGGGAAATACCAAAGAGTATGAAGACGGTCAGGTAGAAGAAGCGAAGAAGCTGTTGGAGGATGCCGGATGGGTAGACTCTGATGAAGACGGTATCCGGGAAAAGGATGGCGTAAAATGTGAATTTACCGTATATACACCGACGGATGAACAGGACAGATATCAGTTGTCCGTGGCGGTAGCCAAGGATGTAGAAAAGCTGGGAATCCATATGACTGTAAAACAGACCACTTGGGATGAAATTGCAGAATTCGGAAATACAGGCGGTGTACTCTGGGGCTGGGGACAGTTCAATCCGATGGTCATCCGTCAGCTATTTGCCACAGATTCCTTCCTGACAGGACTTGGCAGCGGAGCTTCCGGTTACTCCAATGCGGAGGTAGACCAGTATATTGAAAATGCAATTTTGGCAGATAACCATGAGGAGGCAATCCAAAACTGGAAGATGGCACAGGAGGTTTACGGGGAGGAATATCCATATTTATATATAGTAAATATTGAGC
>USPJ01000161.1 GCA_900556645.1 uncultured Lachnospiraceae bacterium | reverse complement strand
TGGCCGCAGTGGATAATTTTTATGATTCTTAATGACTACCGCACGTTTTCCGTTGGAAAGTTCTACCTCGCATCCCACCGGATAAACAGCAATTTTCCTTGCAAACAGCTCTATAATCCTCGGGTCAAAAGCTCCCCCAGCCTCTGACATCAGATATTCCATGGTATCGGAAGGTGACAATGCCTCCCGGTACGGACGCTTGGAAGTCATGGCATCATAGACATCCGCAATGGAAATAATTCTGGCATACTCGATAATTTCCCGATGTTCCTTGCCATCCGGATATCCGGCACCGTCATATCTCTCGTGATGCTCCAGTACACTTGTGGCAACATCTTCATGAAAATCAAAATTTCTTCTTAAAAAATTGTATCCCATACGGCAATGCAGCTTTACAATCTCCCGTTCTTCATCTGTAAGTTCCCTTGGCAAATTTAATACATCTACATCCAGAAACTTCTTGCCGATATCATGTAAAATGGCTGCTTCCGCCAAAATTGTCAGCTGTTCTTCCTCCATCTTTTTGTGGGCACCGATCAAAGTAGAAAGTGCCGCCACATTGACGGAATGAAAATAAGTATAGTCATCATAGGTCTTTAAATCCAGCATGTTGCTCATAATATCCCCATTATTCAGGATATTTTCAATGACCTTCTCAATTGTCTTTTGCAGCTTTTCCTGTTCCTTAATAAACTCTGCATCCGGTAAAACTGCTATGTCAAACATCTCAGAAATACGTTTTAATGCTTCTCTTCTTACCTCCGGCTGCAGTACCTCTTTTATCTCAATACCACGGGTAAAATCCTCATCAATATACACACCTTGAAAACCAAGATTCTCAAGATTACTGATGTACTCGGGATTTAAAATTGCATGTTTTGATAATAAAATTCTTCCGGCACCGTCGTATAAATCCTGTCCCAATACCATATCGGAAGTAAGTTTTTCAATCGGCACGTATTTCATTCATTCGTCCTCATCTGTTACTTTCATACAGTTTTTAAATGTATTTAACTCCACCCCACTTATTCATTATCATTATACAACATTCTACTCTTTTTTTTCAATCTCTTCTTCTGGGAATTCCACTGTCACAAAGTAGCCTTTGGGTGTTTCTTTAACATCCACCACTTTTCCTTCGGTACTCTGAAGCCGCTCGTTATATTTGTAATTGGCAGACATGGCATACGCCTTCCCCAAGGTATAATAATAGGAGTTGGGCAGCTTCCCCTCTGTAACCGGAAGCACATCTCCCACCTGCAAAAGTCCGGTTCGTTCCATCTTAAATTCCATCTGTCTCATATTACTTCCCCTTCTTCCTTGCAATCATCGTCGGAAGTGCCATTTCACTATATTGGGTGGAAATAATCTCACTTTTGGAAATCCGGGAATAAACTCCCGCAAATTTTCCTCCATAGGCAAACAGCCCTGTCAGATTATAGACCGGGAAAAACTCTGTGTCTCCTTCCACCAAATCTATATTCTGCGTTTGATACGGAAGACAAAACTCCTGTATCAGATAGGTACTGTTTTCATTCATACGCTGCTCCAGAAAATATTCTTTCCATTCTTCCGAATCACATTCCACTCCCGCATGAACTCCCTGAGAACCGTAAGAATCCTCCGGCTTTAAAATCCAACGGTTTTTCTCCTCCAGAATCTCTTCTGTCTTTAACCTCTTGTCATGGATACTGTAGGTCTTCGGCACATGTGCCTCCACAAATCTGCACTCCTCCTCTGTCAGAAACCTTTTGGTCTGAGGCAGGTGCAATATCTTATAAAGAACCTTGTTATGAGGTATCTGGGTCTGAAAATCTCCAATGAGGCAGACATCCCCATTCTCTACCGCTGCGACAAAATCTTTGACTTCTTCATAATGGGACATAATATCACTGGTAACTGCCCGGCGATAAATGGCATCAATACGATTTCCCTCCGGGCTATAGAGCACCCCATCCCGATAGACCATATTTCTGATTTCACAAATTTCTGCTGCCACACCACGTTTGCGGAAGCTCTCTGCAAAAATACGAAATTCCATCTCGGTGGCATTCTCCATGAAATCTACGATAGCAACCCTTGGATGTTCTTTCTTATTCTCATAGGTATCATAGATTTGAAGAAAGGTATCTACCCACGTATCAAATAATTCATAGGAGGTAAGCTCATATTCCTCTGAAAACTGCTGATACGCCTTGGTCCTTTGAATGGCAATATTCAACTCCCTGTCCTCATTCATCGCAGAAGTTCCGTCTGTATTAAACTCACAGAACTTAAAATCTCCGGTTTCCTCATTGAGGAAAATATCAATCCTTGCAATGGGCAGAGGACATTCATAGGTTGGTTTCCGCAAAATCAACTGTTCCAGCCTCTCTTCAAATCCGAAGAGTTTCCGATAATCGGGATTCTTGCGATATTCCTCCATTACTTTATAAAAAATACCACAGATTGTTTCTATAATTTCCTGAAAAAGTTTTTCTTCTGTTTCCGTATAGATTTTCGGAATATAGAGTGCTTTCACACATCTTCCGTGGTATTTTGCCGTAGAATTTCGGATGTAATCATTGGCTTTCTTTGCTGTCATCCGATGGGATTCCAAATCCTCCCCCATCAGCTCCATATATCTGTTTTGTATTGTTGTTACTTCTCTCATTTTACTGCCTTCTTTTTCCTAATAATATATGCATCGGCTCCTCAAAAAGGCGTTCTAAAAACGCAAAGATGTCTGAGGCTTTTCTTCCATATAAAGTGGCCTGTCCTCCGTCACGTACTGCCGCCTCCTTTGCCTCTACAATATCCATCTCACTTTTGTCTCCAAAATATTCCCGCACTTGGGCAAAATGTTCTCCGTAAAAAATATCTTTCACTAATTTCGCATAAGCAAAGGCCTTTCCCTCCGGAAGACTGTCTGCCATCCGTATTTCAATATAGTTTTTCAGACGTACATCTGGGAAAACCATGGACAGCATATGTTCTATCTCTTCCTCAGTCATAACCCTCTCCCTGTAATATTCTGCGGCAGACCACTCTCCCGTAGGAATGGCACTTCCGTTTTCTTCCACAAAAATCAGCGGCACATGGTACACATATTCCGCATATCTGTAGAAATCAAAATCCATATCCATACTTCCCGGTACAATGCCGCATCTTCTGGAGTCCACATGATTCCAGATAACGGTCCGGGGAATATGTGGCGTTTCTTTTTTCCCCTCCAAAACCGGTGTGTTTTCCGTCAAAAGAGCCAGCACAGGAGACAACACCTGTGCCAACTGATACTTTCTCACAAAATCTCTCTCATTTGTATAATCAATAGCAATCTGTGTGGAGGCACTTCCCCGCATCATGCGGATTCCCAGCGTATCCTTTCTCTTTAGATAAGCATCCATATACTCATATCGCTTTTTGGGAATCAGGGGAAGCTCAGCCGCCTTTGCATACGGCTGATACCCATAAGTTTCCAGACTCATATGATATTTCTCAAGAAAAGGCTTCATCATATACAGGAAGCCCTGATAGACTTTTTCTAATTCATCAATACTTTTTCTTGGTTTTATGCTGATTTCTACTTGGGCGGCAGGTTCCAGGCTGATAACATACTCTGCCGTTTCACATCCCATAAATGCATTTTTTTCATAGTAGACATCCGCATGATAAAACACTTCACGGAGAATCTTCGCTATCTCCCCGTAATTGGCATTCCTGTGATCTTCTTTTATCACGAAATGTTCAATTTCAATTCCGATTCTCCGGTTTTCTTTTTCCTTACAGCCCGCCCGGAAGTAATCTGTAATTTTCCGTATATTTACTTCTGCAAGATCCATACTCCACCCTCTGGCTTTCTCTCCCTATAGCTAATAAGATAGCACTCCTTGGCAAAATAGGAAAGGATTTTTTTTAAGATATGGACTCTTTCATGCTTTTTACAAATTTCTCAATATATGGAATACAATTTTCTCCATGCTCTTCCACCAGCTTGATAATGGCAGAACCCACAATGACTCCGTCTTTTTTGCCTGCTGGGGATTTGAGATTCCAAAACCGATTGCCGCCGGAATTTCCGTATAACGTCTTACCAGCTCCACCATTGCTCCCACATCTGTGGTAATCTCGCTTCTCATTCCCGTAACTCCCAGAGAGGATACACAATAGACAAATCCTTCCGCTTCTCTTGCAATCTGCTCAATTCTCTCATGGGAAGTAGGTGCTATCAACGAGATAAAATCCAAACCGTATTTTTT
>USPJ01000160.1 GCA_900556645.1 uncultured Lachnospiraceae bacterium | reverse complement strand
CGGGATTTCCCTTCTGCCCGTTACTACGGTATTTTACCTCCACAAATACCAGATACTCACCGTCCATGGCGATTAAATCAATCTCTCCCATACGGCAGCGATAATTCTTCTCCAACACACCATATCCCTGTTGTTCCAAAAAAGCCGCTGCCTGTTCCTCATATACTCCGCCCAACATTCTCTGATTCATCTATGTCTCAATCCCCATTTTACTTTTCATGCGGTCCATCTTATCCACAAAAACCAGAATCTCCGCCACTACCTCATACAGCTCCGGCGGTATCATATCTCCGATTTCCAGCTTGGAAAGGGTATTTGCCAATTTGCTGTCCTTGTAAAACGGGACATCCTCTTCCTTTGCCTTTTCTATAATTTTCTCTGCAATTTCACCTTTTCCCGTTGCCAGTATCTTCGGTGCCTCATCCCCCGGCTCATAGGCAATGGCAACCGCTGTCTTTATTTTTTCTTTCTCCATCTCTACGCCCTCATATCAAAGGAATATCTGCGAAGTCTTCCGGTACTTGGCAAATCCTGTTTCAGAAAATCTTCCACAAAATCCACCTTCTTTTTGTCATTCTGTACCTGAATCTCACATTGATACCCTTTCTGCTCCAGCTTTTTTGCCAGTTCTTCCGCATGGCTTAGAATCAAATCATAGGACTCATCATCCTCCATATAAAACTGGGTGTTTACCTGGGTCCCTTTCATTTTTACCGAAACATCCGTACTGCCCAGATGATCCATATCCAGATGTAAAAATGCACTCAGTTCCCCCTCCGGGTCCCTTAAGTTCTTTTTATTGCTATATACATACAACTGGCTGTTAACATTCTGCATCTGCATCTTTAAAGGTATCTGAACAAAATTGTAAATATGATTAATCTGGTTCATAAATTCAATATTATTCCTTACCGTGGAAACCGCCTGTTTGAATCCCGTATGCTCTAAGTGATTCTGCTTGGCAAATTCCTCCAGACGTCCCATCTGGTCTTGCAGCTTCTCATACAGTTCCTTTACGGTATTCTCTTTTCCCACCTGCTCCGGCTGTATAAACCATTGCTTTCCGATTGCTTCTTTTAAAAGTTTTTGATATTCCTTTCCCGAGAAAAGCTGTTCCAATTCCTGTTTCGGCAGATTTTTCATCTGCTCCAACTGGGTTTGTAGCTTCTGTAAAAACTCCTCCGGCGTTCCCCTGAGCTGTCCCGTTTCGCCAAATAGGGCTTTATTTTCTCCCATGCCCAACTGTTCTAACTGCTGCCTGAGATTGACGTTTTCTTCTTCTGTCAACAACTGTGCCGCTCCTCTTTCAGCTCCGGTTTCCAGCGGCACTTCCACCTCTTCGATATTCTGTGGAATCCACGGTCTTTCACCTGCCTGTACCCCAGTGGTATTTATTTCCTTTATCTGCGGTACAGTCTCTGCACTCTGCTGTTCCGGGAAAAAAATCTTTATCAATTCCCCGTTTTGATTTCGCATCTGCTCTGCCGTTAAATTCTCTGCCTTAAAACTCTGCGGCAGCTCCTCTATAATCCCTTCCAATTCCCCCATGATAGAAGCGGCATCCTCCCGATAGTTCAAAAACTGTTGGATATTCCCCTCAGTTACCGGAATTCCCAGTCGGTTCATCTGTACCAATGCGGACACATCCGTTCCCGGAAAAGAGGCAATCTGTTTTGCCATGTTCCCAAGACTCTGACGATCAATGGGGAGCTGCTCCTCCATCATAGTTTTTACCATTTCCAGATTTTCCTCTGTGGCAGCCAGACCAGCCTCCGTCAATGCACGGAATAAGGTAGGATTTCCCCCGTTTCCGTTGAGATAGGGTTTGATGGCAATCTGTGTCTGGGTATTGGATTTCACCTCAAAAAACATAGATTGATTCAACTGCAAATCAATCTTTCCCTCTATTCTCGCCGTAATGCTTTCTCCGTTGGCAAGTACCAATACTACCTGTCCGTTTCTTGCGGATTTTACGGTTCCCTCAAAAATATTCCCTTCCTTTAGTCCTGCCAGCGTTCCGGTCAGTTCCTGTATTCCGGCTTTCGCTGTCTGTTCCTGGGCAGTCACGGAAGCAGTATTCTGATTGTATTTTCCCAGCATATCTGAAATCTGCATATCCGTACCTCCTTGTTCTAACTATTATCCCTTTCCTGTCCTCTACAAAAAATTCTTAATAAAGGTCATCCGATGTATCGGACTGGGTCCGTATGTCTTAATTGCCTCAATATGTGCCCCGGAGCCATAGCCTTTATTGGAGGCAAAACCATACTCCGGCATAATCTTCTCATACTCTTCCATCAGACGGTCTCTGGTAACCTTCGCAATGATGCTGGCTGCCCCAATGGAAATGCTCTTGGCATCTCCCTTGATGATTGGCACCTGTGGAATATCCACCTGAGGAATGGTTACTGCATCGTTTAATAATATATCGGGTGTAACGGATAATTTGCTTATAGCTTCCCTCATTGCCTCATAAGTCGCCTGCAGGATATTGATTTCATCTATTCTCTGTGGACTGACCATTCCGATTCCCGTTGCCACCGCCTGCTCCATGATGATGTCATAAAGTTCTTCTCTTTTTTTTGCGGAAAGCTTCTTGGAATCATTGATATAGAGAATCTCACAATCCTTTGGCAAAATAACGGCTCCTGCCACCACAGGTCCCGCCAAAGGGCCTCTTCCCACCTCGTCAATACCGCAGATATAACCATATTGGGCATACTCTCTCTCATACTTACCCAACCGATGGATTCTCTCCCGCTCTGCCTCTAACTTCTGCAAACGCTTCTTCGCCTGATTTACCAACGCCTGTACGCCGCTTCTTCCATCCGATGCGTATGTTTCCACAAAAACAGGCAGCATCGTGTCCTCTGCTGCCTGAAATTCTTTTTTGATTGCTCCGATTGTCTTTTCTTTCTCCAAAGTTTCCTCCTACTGGTGCTTGATGAATCCGAAATCCTTGAAAGGATAAATACGAAGCCATGCTCTTCCGATAATATCCGTCCGGTAGATAATACCTACACTGGGATCCCGGCTGTCCGAACTGTTATTCCGGTTATCTCCCAGCACAAAATACTCATCTTCTTCCAGCTTAATGGCATCCTTTGCCAAGCCCGGATTCTGGATGACTTCCCTTCCGTAAGACTCATACAGCACTTCTCCGTCAATGTAAATATTACCTTCCTCATCAATCTGCACCGTCTCTCCCGGCAGACCGATGATACGCTTAATATAATAAGTATCCTCCTCATATTGGTACGGAAAGATGATAATATCGAATCTCTCCGGTTCCCGAAAACGATAGCTAATCTTGTCTACAATCAAATTATCCCCATCATTCAGGGTATTCTCCATAGAAGTTCCGCTAACCTCTGTTCTCTGTCCTACAAAATGAATAATCAAAAACATTGCAATAATTACAATCGCAAAATAGATGACCAGACTCAGAACTTCCTTTGCCGTTATCTTTTCTTCCTTATCGTTCTCTGCCATATCTGTGACCTTTCTCTTTTCTCTAACCTCTATTCTATTCTACTCATGCAGGAAATTCAAGGGTAATCTCTCCCAATTTTCCACTTCGGAACTCATCCAACAAAAGAACAGCGGCTTTGCTGTAATCCAACTCATTTCCCGCTTTGATACAATTCCGGTTTTTGGCTATCTCCATCAGAATATCTGCCGTGGCTTGTTTTTCATCCACGCCATAGCGTTCTGTCAGAACACCACTGTAATACTCTTTTAATAATTCAATCAAAGCCAATGCCAATTCATCAATATTTAAAATCTCATCTTTGATAGAACCAATCAGTGCCAGCCGTAATCCCACACTCTGGTCTTCAAATTTTGGCCAGAGGATTCCCGGTGTGTCCAACAGCTCCACACTTTTGTTCAGACGAATCCATTGTTTTCCCTTGGTCACTCCCGGCTTATTTCCGGTTTTAGCACAGGCTTTTCCTGCAAAGGTATTGATAAATGTGGATTTTCCCACATTGGGAATCCCCACTACCATTGCCCGCACCGGACGGTTTTTGATTCCTCTTCTTCTGTCCCGCTCTGTCTTTTCCTTACATGCTTCTGTAATTGCCGCAGAAACAGCTTTCATGGAGCCTTTATTACGGGAATCGATACTTACCGCATAGATCCCTTGTTCTTTGAAATATTCCATCCAGGCACGGTTCTGTCTCTCATCGGCAAGGTCTGCTTTATTGAGAAGGATCATACGTGCCTTGTTTTTTCCGAGTTCATCAATATCCGG
>USPJ01000159.1 GCA_900556645.1 uncultured Lachnospiraceae bacterium | reverse complement strand
GAATCTTATCATCAACAAGATGATGCAGCTTAAGGTAATGCATGTGTCCGATTGTAACAGGGCTGTCAAAATATTCTCCTGTTCTACCATCTCTCAATCTTACTTTACCATCTCTTGAAATAGGAACGCCTTTCCATTCTGCTCTATGGTCAAGGTGTTCACCAAGATATTCCATAAGTTCTTCATTTATCTTGCCGTCCCATTTTTCTTTGAATTCATCCCATTCAAGATTTACATAATCGTTGGCAAGATCAAGTGTATCCATAATATCTTTTTCGTTAGCACCGTCAAATACAGGTGTTGATATCTTAAATCCGAGTGCTCTCGCTGCAAGGCTTAAGTGAATCTCAAGAACCTGACCGATATTCATACGTGATGGTACACCGAGAGGATTAAGAACGATGTCAAGAGGTCGTCCATTTGGAAGATATGGCATATCTTCTACAGGTAAAATTCTTGAAACGACACCCTTGTTACCATGACGTCCGGCCATCTTATCACCTACAGAAATCTTTCTCTTCTGTGCGATGTAGATACGAACCGACTGATTAACGCCCGGATTGAGGTCATCCCCGTTCTCTCTTGTAAATACCTTAGCATCAACTATAACACCGTACTCTCCGTGAGGAACTCTGAGTGAAGTATCTCTTACTTCTCTTGCTTTCTCACCAAAAATGGCTCTCAAAAGTCTCTCTTCGGCTGTAAGCTCTGTCTCACCCTTAGGTGTAACTTTACCTACAAGAATATCTCCGGCACGGACTTCTGCACCAATTCTTATAATACCTCTTTCATCAAGGTCTTTAAGTGCATCTTCACCAACGCCCGGAACTTCTCTTGTTATCTCTTCAGGTCCAAGCTTGGTATCTCTTGCTTCTGCTTCGTATTCTTCTATATGAACTGATGTATAAACATCATCTCTTACAAGTCTTTCACTTAATAAAACAGCATCCTCGTAGTTGTAACCTTCCCATGTCATGAATCCGATGAGAGGGTTCTTACCTAATGCGATTTCACCATTAGAAGTTGATGGACCGTCCGCAATTACATCACCTGCTTCAACTCTGTCTCCCTTTGTAACGATTGGCTTCTGGTTATAACAGTTGCTCTGGTTACTTCTTGCGAATTTGGTAAGCTGGTATGAATGTCTGTTTCCGTCATCCTCAAGAATAACGATTTCTGTTGATGTGGCCCTGTCAACAAGACCGCCTTTTTCCGCTACTACACAGGCACCTGAGTCAACGGCTGTCTTATATTCCATACCTGTTCCTACTACTGCTGAATCAGTTGTAAGAAGAGGTACCGCCTGACGCTGCATGTTAGATCCCATAAGTGCTCGGTTAGCATCGTCGTTCTGGAGGAAAGGAATCATTGAAGTAGCAACTGAGAATACCATCTTAGGAGATACGTCCATGAGGTCTATCTTGCTCTTTTCAAATTCTGAGGTTTCCTCTCTGTAACGGCCTGATACGCTGTTCTTAACGAAATATCCGTTCTCATCAAGTTCTGCATTAGCCTGTGCTACATAATAATTATCTTCTTCATCGGCAGTAAGGTATCTTACTTCCTCTGTTACTCTTGGGTTCTTAGGATCTGTCTTATCTACAACACGATATGGGGCTTCTACAAATCCGTACTCATTAATTCTTGCGTATGTAGCAAGTGAGTTGATAAGACCAATGTTAGGTCCTTCAGGTGTCTCAATAGGACACATTCTGCCATAATGTGTATAATGAACATCTCGAACCTCAAATCCGGCACGATCTCTTGAAAGTCCGCCAGGTCCGAGTGCTGAAAGACGTCTCTTATGTGTAATTTCACTAAGAGGGTTATTCTGATCCATAAATTGTGACAACTGCGAACTTCCAAAAAATTCCTTAACTGCAGCTGTTACAGGCTTGATATTAATTAAAGTCTGTGGTGATGCTCCTTCAACGTCCTGAGTTGTCATTCTTTCCCTAACAACTCTTTCCATTCTTGAAAGACCGATTCTGTACTGGTTCTGTAACAATTCACCTACAGCCCTGATACGTCTGTTTCCAAGATGATCGATATCATCCTTTGTTCCAACGCCATATTCAAGATGTATATTGTAATTAATAGAAGCAATAATATCATCAACGGTAATATGCTTTGGTACAAGATCACTTGCGTTCTTCTTAATAGCTTCCTTGATATCGTCAAGTGATGTATTTTCTTCAAGGATTGTCTTTAATACAGGATAGTATACTGCTTCATGGATACCAAGAGACTTAGCCTCTTCCTCTGTGATATCTACATGTTTTGTAATATCAACCATCATATTAGAAAGCACTTTTACTTTTCTGTCTTCAACAGCAAGCCATACATAAGGTACTGCCGCATTCTGGATAGCAAGGGCAGAATCCTTTGTAAGTGTATCTCCGGCTGATGCAATAATTTCTCCCCATCCTCCTGACTGATGTAATATTCCAGATTTTCCCCGAAAAACAAAACAAAGGCTTTGACATAAATACCATGGTAAATCTCCGGCATCCGCTCTGTCTGATATTCTCCGCTTCCATCCACACAATAATGGATTTTCACTTCCTGATTTTTTTCTCCCCGATACTCTACGAAAATTTTGTCATATAAATGATATTTTTGCAGCAAGGCTCTGTCAAACTTCTTATAAAACGGAAACCATATTTTTTTCTCCGTAAATTCCTTCAGCCATGTTTCCAGAATCTCGGCGTAGTGTTGCTGTTCCGTCCGGTTTACCGACAGATACTTCAAAAAAGCAAGCTTGCAGACCGTAATCACCTCTGCTCCCTGCTGATACCAAAATGCCACCATCTCCATCAGTTTCTCGGATATCAGTGCATGTTCCACAAAATACATCTGACAGAAATAATTCAAAAATGCCTCCTGTATCACATCTCTTCCGCCACTCTGGCTAAAGTGCCAGAAAACATCCTCAATACCCTCCACATATTCTGTGGTGTAAAGCATCTGTGCCAGCAACCGCTCTTCCAAATCAAAGGTATCCAGTCCAAATTCCGAAGCCGCTTTCCAAATAGCTCCCAACACTTTTGTGGGTCCTTCATAGTAATTGCACAGGTACTCCAAAATCCTGTCATTATATTTTCCGCTTAAAAACGCCTCTGTTGCCAAATAGATTAAAAAGTCCTCTTCTTCTCCTGACTGTTTTTCTATCATATAGCTTGCCACTGTCACCAGACGGGATTTATCTGTCTGTTCCACTCCGAACCGTATCATCCAACGGTATGCCAGCTCAAAATTTCCCTTTTCAATCAATAGTTCTATCATATCATTTCTGGCACTCTGGTTCAGCAGTGACGGATTCATTCTGGTAAGATAATCACTCAGTTCAAACGGAATCTGTCTGTCTTGATAAAATCGGATTACTTCGGGACACAATCTGGTACGGTATGCCTCGCTGACCTCCTCCGACTCCATGAAATTCTGTAAAAACTCTAGATCTGTTTCCTTAAAACTCGCATGGGATATCTTTTTATCAAAATAATGTACCAGAAATGGCAATGCATGAGGTGCTTCCTCCATACATTTTTCCATATATTTTCCCGGTTTCATCAATTTTTCCAACTGGTAATCCATGCTGGAGGCGTAACGGTTTCCCCATCGGTCCTCCAGAAAAATCATATACTCTGACCCATAGATGGAAAAATAAGCACATCCGTTTACCAAGCCTACGGCCTGTCCATGCTTTAGCTGTGGATGTACCACATAAATCCGCACCACATTTTCATCAAAGCAGGTCAGCTTATGGGTATATACCACATCCCCCAGAGCCTCTGCCACCTTCGTATTTATCATCGCCGGCTGCAAAAATGTGTCGTAAATCACAGCCAGATTATCGTCGATATGACGTTCTAATATCTGTTCTATGGCAAAGGTCTCCATAATCCGTTCATAGCTCTCGTATACCGACGGCTGGTTCTTTTTATTGGCAATGATATTTACATATAACACCGCTTTTTGCGTATAGGACAAGGCACTGTGATACCGGAAATACATCTGCACAATCTTCGGTACCTCCCGCACTTCCCAGCGGTTCATGGAATTGATAAACGCCTCATACAATCCGGCAATCCGCAAATCCTCTTCAATTCCCCTCTCGTACCATCCATGATATTCTGTGGCAAACTGCTGTCCTTTCATCAGATAGGAACAGATTACGGCAAGCATCTCTTTTTTGGGATAAACCTGATAGCAGCCACAGAGAATCTCGTACACATTTCTTTGAAAAACAGTTAAAC
>USPJ01000158.1 GCA_900556645.1 uncultured Lachnospiraceae bacterium | reverse complement strand
ACATACACGCCGCTCGCGGATGCATGGGACAGCGAATGGGTCACGCCGCTTCCGTCACCGATAATATAGAGTCCCTTGTACGGGCTCTCCAGATGCTCATCAATGTCCACTTCCATATTGTAGAATTTTACTTCCACACCATAAAGAAGGGTTTCATCACTGGCAATACCCGGTGTTACCTTATCCAACGCCATAATCATTTCTTCAATATCCACCATGATACGATGTGGGAATACCAAAGATAAATCTCCCGGTACCGCATCCTTTAAGGTTGGAATCAGATTGTTTCTGCAAAGCCGCTCCTCGGTGGTTCTTCTTCCACGTCGGAAATCTCCAAAGGTCTGTACCAGAATTTTTCCGTCACAGAGCATATTGGAAAGCTGTGCAATCTGTTTTCCGTATTCAATCGGTGTCTTAAACGGTTTTGTAAAATTCTTGGATACCAAAAGTGCAAAATTGGTATTATTTGTTTTCAAATCCTTGGATTTATATGCATGGCCGTTAACCACCGCAAGACCGTCGTCATAATACTCCGTTGCCACCTCTCCCGATGGATTGGTGCAGAAAGTCCGCACCTTATCGTCAAAGGTCGGTGTATGGTAAACCAGCTTTGCCTCATAGAGATTCTTATTCAGGAAATCCATGACCTCATCCCGGACCTCCACACGGACACCGATGTCCACAGTTCCCACTTCTGTCTCTACTTCATGCTTCTCACAGATATGAGAAAACCAGTCCGCACCTTCACGTCCCACAGCGGAAACCACTTCTTTTGCATGGATGGTCTCTCCCTTATCCGTCACAATTCCTTTGACTGTGCCATCCTCTACAATAATATCCGCCACCATGGTATCAAAAAGAATCTCCACACCTTCTTCTAACAGATGTTCCTGTAATCTGGAATAAATCTTATATCCTTCCTCTGTTCCCAAATGACGGATTGGACATTCAATCAGTTTCAGATTGGCATTGATAGCTTTTCGTCTGATTTCACGGATTTCTTTTTCTTTATCTACACCGTAAATGCTGGTGTCTGCTCCGAATTTTAAGTAGATATCATCGGATTCCTTAATCAGATTTACGGCTTTTTCATATCCTAAAATCTCAGGAAGATTTCCTCCCACATCTGGTGACAAAGACAATTTTCCGTCGGAAAAAGCTCCTGCTCCGGCAAATCCAGTGGTAATGGAGCAAGGCTGACATCCCACGCAGACCTTGGTTTTTCTCTTCGGGCATTGACGATTTTCAATTCGTCTTCCTTTTTCAATCATTAAAACCTTTAAGTCAGATTTTTCTTTCATCAGCTCATAAGCACAAAAAATTCCTGATGGACCTGCACCTATAATTATTACATCATAATTTAACATTTATACTGCACCCTTTCTCTACGCTTCTACGATTAAGTATCTTCCGCTAGGAAGTGCAAACACTTCCTGCAGTTCTTCCAGTTCATTCATAGACAGTCCTGCAATGTCTGTTCCTTCGCTTTCAAAATATTCCTTCACTTCTTTGAGATTTTTACACACAACTGCCATGCAGTCTCCTAAAAATTCTTCTGCCTCCTCCGGCGTCTGTGCAACCTCTTCCCGGAACAACTGCAACTGTTTATCCAAAAAAGTCTGTATGCACTCTTCATCATATTCATACATACGAAATACCTCCTTTAATAAAACCCTCGCCCATCCGATGTTTTCACATCCTTTAGTATAGTACCAAAAAAGATTCTATATTTCAATGGATTTTCCCTTTATTTCTTGGTAAATACGGGCAACGGGAAGTCCCACCACATTGTTGTAATCTCCATGGATTTTCTGAATCAGTTTTGCACCGATTCCCTGTATCCCATAGGCACCTGCTTTGTCCATAGGCTCTCCTGTCTTAATGTATTCCACCAATTCCTCTTCTGTCATAGGATACATATAAACCTCTGTTTTTTCATAAAAGCTGTTTATCTTTTCTCTTCCTGTCTCATACAGAGTTACTCCGGTATAGACCTCATGCTTTCTTCCCTGCAACAGCATAAGCATCCGCAGAGCATCCTGCTCATCCTTGGGTTTTCCCAGTATTTCCTCCCCCACAGCTACAATGGTATCCGCTCCCAGCACCAGACAATCCTCTGTCTGAAGCTTTGCCACTTCCGTGGCTTTCTGTGCGGAAAGCTCCATTACCACCTCCTGGGGCAGCTTCTTTGTGATTTTTTCCTCGCCCTTTGCAGGGATAATCCGAAAACTCAATCCAATCTGTTCCAATAATTCTTTCCGCCTTGGGGTTCCATCCGTGTGACGGTACACATAGGGATCTGCTCTCTGCAAAATCCACGGCTCATTATATTTCAACTGTTTCTCCATCTTTTTCTCCTTATACTTCTATGGTATCCTCTAAGGCAAAAGAATATATCAGTTTTTCTCCTATCTCAACCTCAAAAACCTTTGCCAGTGCCTCTGCGTACAACTCCAACTGGGTCTTATATCTTCCGATAAGCTGTTCTTTTTTGTTTACGCGGTCTGTTTTATAGTCCAAAACAACGATTTTGCCGTTCTCGATAAAGAATACGTCCACAATTCCCTGTATCAACACCAGTTCTCCGCTTTGCTTCTCCGAATCAATTTCCTTGGCAGGCTTGCCCAATACAAAGGGCTTTTCCAGAAATAGTTCTTTTCGTTCTGCCGCCTGTGCCATCCGTTTGGAAATGTTCTTGGTAAAAAATCCCGCTATTTTTTCCGGCAGAATCAAACCGTGCATTTCCTCATCGATTTTGTTTTCCTGTAACAGCTCTTTCAATCGCTCACATACCAGAGTACGCAGCCCATTCTTGTCCTCTCTGGCAATTCCCCGTTCCGCTATCCTACGTTCCATCTCCGAAAAATCCATGCACTCCATGGCACGATGTACCGCCGTTCCTCGCAGGGCACCTTGATTTTCCTCCGTTCTTTTTTCCACAAAATTTGGAACATAGGGAACCGGTATCTCCGGTTCATACCATTGGATTGTATCTTTTTCCTCCTCCCCAAAGACCATATTCCGGTGCTTCAATTCCGAAACGGATATTTTAGTTTTTAATGAAATATCTTCCTCCATAGGATATCTATAGGAAAGCATTTCCTTTAATTCTTCGATTTGGGCTGTGTCTGCCTTCTGAATACCTGCCAGCAGCTCTTCCTTTCGGAAGCCCTGCTCTATTTCCTGTGCCAGTTCTGCTGCCGCCGTATCGCCTTTTTCCAGATAAACCGGATATTTCTCTCCATAAGAGAACAGTGCCGGCAATATCCAGTCAAAATAACAGGCTGCCCCCTTTCTTATTCCAAAAGGAAGAATATCTTTGGCGGCTCTGTTCTTATACGCTATCAGCTTTTCTCCACTGTTTTTCACACAACCCACCAACACCAGTTTTTCCTTTGCTCTGGTAAGTGCCACATAGAGAACTCGAAGCTCTTCCCCCAGATTCTCCAGTTCCAGCTGCTTTGCCAGAACATTTTTTAAAAATACCGGAGTTTTCGTCCGTCTTTTCCTGTCATAGTCATCAAACCCCACTCCCAAATCCGGGTGAATAACCAAGGCTCCCCGACCATCTGATTTATTAAACTGCTTTCCCAGTCCTGCCACAAAACAGATGGGAAATTCCAGTCCTTTACTCTTATGAATACTCATAATTCGGACTGCCTCTTCATTCTCGCTAATCATCTCCGCCTCTCCAAAATCCACATCATATTTCTGCAGCTTTTCAATATAGCGGATAAAGTGGAACAGCCCCCGATAGCTGCTGCTCTCATATGCAATCGCCCGTTCCATCAGCATTTCTACATTTGCCCGCCGTTGTTCCCCTGCCGGAAGGGCACTGACATAATTCAGATATCCTGTTTTTGTCAGAACCTCCTGCAATAATTCATGGATGGGCAAGTAGGTACTCTTTTCCCGAAACTCCTTATAAAAAACATAGGCTTTTTGCAGCTTTTTGGTGGTTTCGCTCTCAAGATTCGCCACTTCCTCCTCCGACTCCAGTTTTTTTATAAGCTCTAATACCGTTTCATGGAAAGGTGTCTTGGGATTTAGAATCCGTATCTGTGCCAGTTCCTCCTGAGAAAGTCCCACAAAATAAGAACTCAGCACGCTTGCCAACGGAATATCCTGCATCGGATTGTCGATCACGCGCAGCATATTTAAGACGGTCTGGATCTCCACCGTAGAAAAATAACCGGTGCGTGATGTGGTAAACGCAGGGATCCCTTCCTCTAACAGAACCTTTACAAACGTATCCGCCATCC
>USPJ01000157.1 GCA_900556645.1 uncultured Lachnospiraceae bacterium | reverse complement strand
GAGCGGGAGATATACAATCTCAAGCATGATTTGATTTCCAATCAGGTGCAGACGGAAAGCAATACAAAGCGTTTAGAGGAACTGGAAGCAGAAAACAAAGAACTTCTGTTGAACAAAGCCAGATTGGAGGCCTCTTTGGAGGATTCTCTTTTGGGAAAGGTCAAAGCATTCGGAACATCAGATGCAGAAGAGTAAGGAGTACAAAGGACAGTCAAAATCTGTCCTTTCTTTTATCATATGAAACAATTAGAATTATTGGCACCGGCAGGCTCTTATCAGACCTTAAAAGCCGTAGCTGCGGCAGGAGCAGATGCGGTTTATGCAGGTGGAACAGACTTTGGTGCCAGAGCTTATGCGAACAATTTCACACAGGAAGAACTGTTGGAGGCAATGGACTATCTCCATATCCGGGGAAAGAAGCTGTATCTTACGGTAAATACCCTCTTGAAGGAGAGGGAGATGGAGGAACAGCTTTACGAATATCTCCTGCCCTATTATGAGCAGGGATTGGATGCGGTCATTGTGCAGGATTTCGGGGTTCTGTCCTTTGTACGACAGGCATTTCCACAGATGGATATTCACGCCAGTACCCAGATGGCGGTGACTGGGGCAGAGGGAGCCGCGTTCTTGCAGGAACAGGGTGCGAAGCGAATTGTCACAGCTCGAGAGCTTTCCTTAAAGGAGATACGGACAATCCGGGAGAAAACAGGAGTGGAGATTGAGAGCTTTGTCCATGGAGCTCTTTGCTACTGTTATTCGGGACAATGTCTTTTCAGCAGTATGTTAGGAGGAAGAAGCGGAAATCGAGGACGTTGTGCACAGCCTTGCAGACTGCCTTACGAAGTTTTGGATGAAAAGCATACCTCTTTGACAGGAGAAGCCTCCTATGTGCTGAGTCCTAAGGATTTATGTACAGTACAATTGATACCGGAGCTGGCAGAGGCAGGAATCTATTCCTTTAAGATTGAAGGACGTATGAAGCAGACGGAATATGCGGCGGGGGTCACCGCTGTCTACCGCAATTACATAGACCGCTATCTGTCTTATGGAAAAGAAGGATTTCAGGTTTCCACTAAGGACAGACAGCAGTTATTGGATTTGGGAAACCGCAGCGGTTTTACCGACGGCTATTACAAGCGGCACAACGGACCGGAGATGATTACGTTTGAAAAGCCTAATCATGCCAAAGGAAAGACAGAGCAGACCGGGGAAAGACCGCAAGAGATTTTGCAGGAAAAAATTAAGGGAAAGTTAATACTTTCCAAGGGAAAAAATGCTACACTTACAGTAAGCTGCGGCGGATACGAAGTAACGGCAACAGGAGAAATCCTTCAGGAGGCAAAGAGCAAGCCTTTGGAGGAATCGGATGTACGGAATCGGATGTACAAAACCGGAAATATGCCCTTTGTGTTTGAAGAGCTTCAGATAGAAATGGAGGATGGAATATTTCTTCCCAACGGTCAGTTAAATGCACTGCGGCGGAAAGCTTTGGGAGCATTGGAAACCAAAATGCTGGAAAAGTATCGCAGAAATGATGGTTTTTCTCCTCTTGGAACAGAAGGCAAGCAGAGGAGAAAGGAGAGAAAGCCGGAATGCAGAGTGGCTTTGGAATCCTTGGAGGGATTATCCCTTGTATGCAGCAAAGATTTTGTCACAGGCATCTGTCTGGAGGAAGGTGCTTTTTCGGAACCGGATTTCACAGAGGAATTGAGAACTGTCTGTACCGGAATACATCAGTCAGAAAAAGAATGTTATCTGATGCTGCCTTATATTTTCCGTCAGGGTACAAGCCTTCGTTATGAGCAGATGTGGCAGGAATTGTCCAAGATTCCGTTGGATGGCATGATTGTCAGAAATTACGAGGAACTGGGATTTTTAAAAAGTCATGGATATGAAGGAAGGATTCAGGCAGACAGTAATCTGTATACCTATTCCAACCGAACCCATGAAGCCTTTTGGCAGGCGGGAATTTCACAGGACACATTGCCTTTGGAACTGAATTACAAGGAATTGTTGCACAGAAACTGTGAAGAAAGCGAGATGTTGATTTACGGAAGGATACCGCTGATGATTACCGCAGGCTGTGTGGCAAAGAGTTTGGGCAGATGTCAGAAAAAAAAAGCCGTTATTTTTTAAAAGACCGCTATGGCAAAGAATTTTCGATAAAAACCGACTGTACCAACTGTTATAATCTGATTTACAACAGTCAGCCGCTGGCTCTTTTTGGAATGGCAAAGGAAGTAAAAAAGATACATCCTGCTTCTTACCGGCTGCATTTTACCGGAGAGAATCTTAAGCAGATGGAGGAGATTTTGGAGCTATTCCGACGGGTTTATGTACAAAACCAGCCTTTCTTAAAGGATGAAATAAAATTTGAATACACCAACGGGCATATGAAGCGTGGTGTAGAGTAGGAAGATTTATGGTTCATATTATTGTAGAGGTTTCCAAATACCTGATGATTGTGCTGTTTGCACTCTATACATATGAATGTTTTGCGGTATTTCGGAGACACAAATCACAGGAACATCAAAACAGAATATTTAAAAGTCAGGCCAGATTGATGTATCTGATGCATTTGGATGCATTCTTGGTGATGCTGGCGGTTACAGAGGAATTGAAATATATAGGATTGTATCTGATACAGTTGATTCTTCTGGTGGTAATTCAGCTTTGTTATAAGATTTTTTATAAGAAAGCATCCAGACTGGTGGTCAACAATATGTGTATGCTTTTGACCATCGGATTTATCATACTGGCGAGATTGAATTTTGAGAAAGCGGTAAAACAGTGTATCATTGCAGTGATTGCCATTGGAATTACCCTCTTAGTTCCCTTTATCATTCATAAGCTGAAATTTTTCCACAAGCTGACATGGATTTATGCCATAGTGGGACTGGTGTGTCTCAGTATCGTTGCGGTGATGGGTGCCAGAAGCTACGGAGCGAAGCTGTCCTTTACCGTGGCGGGAATCACCATTCAGCCATCGGAATTTATCAAGATTGTATTTGTGTTTTTTGTGGCATCCATGCTGTATGAATCCACGGAGTTTAAGCAGGTGGTAAAGGCAACCATAGTGGCGGCACTTCATGTAATGATTCTGGTAGTGTCCAAAGATTTGGGAGCAGCCTTGATTTTCTTCACGGTTTATCTGGTAATGCTCTATGTTGCCACCAGAAAACCTTCCTATGCATTGGCGGGACTGGCAGCGGGAGCTCTGGCATCCGTTGTGGCATATAAGCTGTTTAACCATGTAAGAGTCCGGGTTATTGCGTGGCGTGACCCTTTGAGTGTTATCGACAGAGAGGGATATCAGATTTGCCAATCTCTCTTTGCCATCGGTACCGGGGGATGGTTTGGAATGGGACTTTTCCAAGGTATGCCGGATAAGATTCCGGTGGTGGAAAGTGATTTCGTATTTTCCGCCATTGCGGAGGAAATGGGAGGTGTCTTTGCTATGTGCCTGATTCTGGTCTGTGCCAGCTGTTATCTGATGTTTTTAAACATTGCCATGCAGATTAAGGATCAGTTCTATAAATTGATTGCATTGGGACTGGGAACGGTCTACGGTTTTCAGGTATTTTTGACCATAGGAGGTGTAACCAAGTTTATACCGTCTACGGGAGTGACACTTCCACTGGTAAGCTATGGCGGAAGTTCTCTGCTGAGCACCGTTATCATTTTTGCGATTATTCAGGGTCTCTATATTATGAGACAGGACGAAGAAGGAAATAAAAACCATGATGAAAAGAAGAAAAGAAAGAAAGTCAGAAGAGAAGAATCGGAAAAACCAGCCGTTGGAAACCAGCGACGCAGAAAGAAAACAGGATTCGACGAAGAAATTGAAGAACTCGACTAGGAACAGAGAATTTGCGGTAATCGCATATTCCTTTCTGGCAATTTTCATTGCTACTATGGGATATTTCGCTTATTTCCAGACCGTAAAGAGTGAGGATTTTATCAACTCTGCCTATAATGCAAGGCAGGATTCCTTTTCCAGCAGTGTCATCCGAGGAAAAATTTTAGGAGCCGAAGGAGAGGTGCTGGCAGAAACCCAAGTGGATGAGGACGGAAAGGAAACCAGAAATTATCCTTATGGAAGAGAGTTTGCCCATGTGGTGGGATATTCCACCAACGGAAAGCTGGGAATTGAATCTCAGGCAAACTTTAATTTACTGCGTTCCAATACCTTTTTCTTACAGCGGATGGTCAATGAGATTACCAATAAGAAAAATGTGGGAGACAATGTATATACCACCTTGAATGTGGATTTGCAGGAAACGG
>USPJ01000156.1 GCA_900556645.1 uncultured Lachnospiraceae bacterium | reverse complement strand
AGGTTAAAGCCACGGATATTCAAAAGCTTCAGACCCTCCACTGCCTGTTTTAAGTCTTTCGGGTCAATATCAAAAGCTAGATAGGCATAATCCAGACCCAGAGCCCGAAAAGCCTCGTTGTGCATTTGAGGGGAAATACTGTGAGCCACCGGACTTCCCAAGAGCCCGGTCAGGCGGGTTGTCCCCGTAATTTCATACTTCATAAAACCTCCAAAGTATTGTAAAATAAGTATCTATGAAATATCTTAAATTACTTTTAAATGGATGTCAATGACTTGCGGTATCCATTGTACTAGAGTATAATTGTGCAGGAAGAGAAGGTGCTATGTCAATGGACTGGCACAGGTCAGTCAGACGTAAGGGAGAAATGTGGATGGCAGAAAAAATCACAATCAAAGGCAAGACAATCGGTGCGGGAACACCATGTATCTGTGTTCCGGTTACAGAGGAGACCGCAGATAGTATAATAGAAGAAATTAAGCTGTTGTCAGAGAAGAAAACGGATATGATTGAATGGCGGATGGACTGGTTTTCACAGGTTACAAACCGCTATGAAGTCCAGCAGATATTAAAAGAGGTTCAACCGGTATTACAGGATACGATATTGCTGCTGACCTTTCGCTCTCAGCGGCAGGGTGGTCATATGCAGCTAAGTTCCAAGGAGATTTTGGATATTTATCTGGATGCGGCAGAAACCGGAGTGCCGGATATGATAGATGTGGAGTATTTTGAGTATGAAAGACCCATGAAGGCGTTAAAAAAATTAAAGGAATGCGGAGTGTACACCATCAGTTCCCATCACGATTTTGAAAAGACACCGGATATGAATGTTATGCATATGCTGTTGGAGAAAATGCAGGCAGGAGGAGCCGATATCGTAAAACTGGCGGTAATGCCGGAAGACAAACAGGATGTACTGAGACTTTTGGGTATTACGGAACGGTTTACGCAAGAATATCCACAGACTCCCATTATTACAATGTCCATGGGAAAGATGGGAATGATAAGCAGAATCAGCGGAGAAATATTCGGCTCCTGTGTAACCTTTGGGTCCCATGAGAAGGCATCGGCACCGGGACAGATACAGATGGATGAGCTGCGGCAGATGTTAGAAAAAATGCATGACATGACGAAGTAGAGGTTGGCGGTATGAAAAAGACAGACAATATATATCTGGTTGGTTTTATGGGAGTGGGAAAGTCTACCATATCCAAGCAGCTACAGCCGTTGTTGGGTTGGAAGGAAGTAGATACCGACAAATACATTGTTGGAAAAAAAAGAATGAGTATTTCGGATATTTTTGAGGCTTATGGGGAGGCTTATTTTCGTACCTTGGAAACCAATATATTAAAAGATTTGGCAAAGGAAGAGGGACAGATTATTTCCTGCGGCGGCGGAATGGCGTTAAAGGAAGAAAATCGGAAGATTATGAAGGCAAGCGGTACGGTGTTTCTGTTGAGTGCTTCACCACAGACGATTTACGAGCATGTGAAGAATGGAAAGGAGCGTCCATTACTGAATGGACATATGGATGTGAAGTACATAGCTGAATTGATGGAAAAGAGAAGACCTTGTTATGAAAAGGCAGGGGATATTGAGATTGTTACAGACAGCTTGACACCGGAAGAAGTTGCAGAGAAAATAGCAGAACATATGAAAGAGCAGAGGGGAGAACTATGATACAGGATATTTATCCTAAAAAGCTGAATAATGAATATCAGTGGAAAAGTCCAAAGGCGGACAGCCGGGTTATGATTTTCCATGGAGATCGGATTTTGTGCCGGATAGAGGGAGATATGGTTTCCTATTTGACATATGGCGAATTGGGTTGTTATGAGGATGCATTGACGTATTTGTTTTCTGTCGGAGAACTGACCTATTATTTTTATTCCACAGAGGAAAAGCTTCATATTAAAGGATATGGATATGAAAAGATGTTTAATCTTCGGAGAATGCAGCCTCAGGAAGAGATATATGCCGGAGTAACCGCTTATCATTTATATCAGTGGTATTGGGATAACCGTTATTGTGGAAGATGCGGCAAATCCTTTGTGCCGGATAAAAAGGAGAGAATGCTTCGGTGTGAAGGCTGTGGAAATACAGTATATCCGAGGATTAATCCGGCAGTTATCGTGGCTGTCTGTCATGGAGATGAAATCTTATTGACAAAGTATGCAGACCGGGAATATAAGCGATATGCGTTAATTGCGGGATTTGCGGAAATTGGAGAAACCTTGGAGGACACAGTCAGAAGAGAAGTTTTGGAAGAAGTGGGCATTCAGGTAGAAAATATCCGTTACTACAAAAGTCAGCCTTGGGGATTCAGCGGAGGACTTTTGATGGGATTTTTTGCAGATGCCGTGGGCGACCTTGAGATACATCGTCAGGAGGAAGAACTGTCAGAGGCTCTTTGGGTAAAACGGAAAGATGTGATATTGGATCCGGAGGAAATCAGCCTTACCCGGGAAATGATGAAGGTCTTTAAAGAGAAGGAAATAAAATAGAAAAAAGTCTATTTTAAAGGGGCATAGTTTTTATGATAAAAACTATGCTCCTTTAAATAACTTTTTTCTGTTCTTCGTATAGAAAGAACGTGCGGTGTGCACTTTGTCCCAAATGTGAAAAATCTGTTATAAATATTTAAAAGCAGGAAATAAAGGTTGACAAAGAATATAATAGTGATACAATACAGTACATTGCAAGGTTAATAGATAACTAGGTTAATAAAAGAGGAAAAGCCAATGAACAAGAACAAGTATTACAGCGGCATCGACTGGATGCGTTTGATTGCCGCTGTTTTGGTTATTACAATCCATACATCACCGCTTGCCAGCTATAACACAACAGGCGATTTTATCCTGACAAGGGTCATAGCCCGTGTTGCCGTTCCTTTCTTTTTCATGACAACGGGATATTTTACATTGTCAAGGTATCATTATGATAACCGGAAATTGCTTGGCTTTTTGAAAAAGACCGGAATCATCTATGTGGCAGCGATTGCGGTATATCTTCCATTGAACATCTATAACGGTTATTTCAATCAAGCAAACTTGCTTCCCAACATGCTGAAAGACCTTGTATTTGATGGAACGCTGTATCATTTGTGGTATCTTCCTGCATCTATGCTGGGTATGCTGATTGCTTGGCAGCTTGTGCAAAAACTTGACTATTCAAAGGGCTTGATCGTGGCAGGGCTGTTGTACCTGATTGGACTGTTTGGAGACAGCTATTACGGTATTGCGGTAAAACTGCCGGGAGTCAAAAGCATATATGATTTGCTGTTTGAACTTTTCGATTATACTCGAAATGGTATTTTCTTTGCGCCCGTCTTTCTGATGCTCGGCGGTTTGATTGCCGAAAAGAAGCGCCGTATGACACAGACACAAGCAATCGTCGGTCTGATTGGCAGCTTTCTATTATTGATTGCAGAAGCTATGCTGCTCCATAAAAATGGATTTCAGCGTCACGACAGCATGTATGTATTTTTGCTGCCGTGTATGGTATTCCTCTTTCACTTTGTGCTGCATTTCAGGGGAAAGCAAGTACAGGGACTGCGGATCGCTTCTCTGCTGATTTATCTGGTCCACCCGATGATGATCGTCGTGGTACGGGCTGCGGCAAAGCTGACACATCTTCAGAGTATTCTGGTAGATAACAGCTTGGTTCACTTTGCAGCGGTTTGTTTGGCATCTTTATTGTTTAGCTTTGCGGCAGCCATGTTTTGGGAACGGGCTGCGGGAAAACAGCACCACCGTACAAAAACAGAACGCGCCTACATTGAACTTAATCTTGCACATTTGTCTCACAATGCCGCAGCTTTGCAGGCGGCTATGCCACAAGGCTGTGAGCTGATGGCGGTTGTAAAAACGGAGGCTTATGGTCACGGTGCTTATGAAATCTCCACCCGCCTTGAAAAAGACGGTGTAAAAGCATTTGCAGTTGCAACGATAGACGAAGGAATCCGTCTGCGCTGTTATGGGATTCGGGGAGATATTTTGATTCTCGGATTTACCGATGTGCACCGTGCCAGAGAGTTAAAGAAATACCGTTTAACACAAACGCTGATTGATGCTGCCTATGCAGAATGTTTAAATCAACAAGGAACTCCTGTCCGCGTACATATTGGAATTGACAGCGGAATGCACCGTCTTGGCTTTGATGCCGACGATTTTGAAAATATACGGCAGGTTTTCCGTATGAAAAATCTGAAGGTCGATGGGATGTTTACACATCTCTGCTGTTGTGAGAGCTTGGAACCGGAAGATGTTGCTTTTACAAAAAATCAGATTTGCCGATTCTATGCTT
>USPJ01000155.1 GCA_900556645.1 uncultured Lachnospiraceae bacterium | reverse complement strand
CTCCCGAAGTGCCTGCTCGATTTCATCCAAGGTTTCTTCCTTGTCAGCACTTATCCGGTGAAAATGATAACCGGAGGTTACATTGAGAAGTGGCGTGGATTTTCCGTTTTTGATATCTTCCAAAAATTCCTTGATATCTCGGCGATTGCGAATCCCCAAGGCTGCCGTAATTTTTCCGTAGGCACGGTGATTGACCATGACATCCACTACGGTTCCGCCTAAATCTATAATGGTCTGCAATTCCTCTTCCACCTGATCATTGGTATGATACACCTTAAATATCCGCTCCGCCTGCTCTGTCCCCTCCAGATAGTAACCGCTGGGGGTAGAGACAATGGTATGTCCTGCGGTTCGAAGCAATGCAATATCCTGCACAATGACCTGACGGCTGACACCGGTTTCTTTGCCCAGTGTGCTGCCGGACAGCGGAGCTTTGGATTCCCGCATCCTTACCAGTAATTGTTTCCTTCTTTCTGTACCGTTCATTTCTTTTACCATCTCATCAACTCTTTTCTTATTCCAGTACTCGTAAATGTTTCAGGCTCAAATCTAAAATCGGAGCTGAATGGGTCAATGCTCCGCTGGAGACATAGTCCACACCCAAATCTGTAATGGCTGCGATATTTTCTTTGGTAATATTTCCAGAACACTCTGTCTCGGCTCTTCCGTCAATAATCCGAATTGCCTCTGCCATCTGCTCTGTGGTCATGTTATCCAGCATAATAATATCTGCTCCGGCTTCTACTGCCTCTCTTACCATATCCAGATTCTCTGTTTCCACTTCGATTTTTCGGACAAACGGTGCATACTCTTTGGCTGCCAGTATGGCTTCCTTCACCCCTCCGGCTGCCTCAATATGATTGTCCTTTAGCAACACGCCGTCAGAAAGATTATATCTGTGATTATATCCTCCCCCGGCTTTTACTGCGTATTTTTCAAAAATCCGCATACCCGGCGTGGTCTTTCTGGTATCTAACAGCTTGGTCTTTGTTCCCTCTAAAAGCTGTGTAACCCGATGGGTATAAGTGGCAATCCCACTCATTCTCTGTAAATAGTTCAGGGCTGTCCGCTCACCGGAAAGCAACACTCTCACATCTCCTGTGATAACTGCCAAAAGCTGTCCCTTGTGGACTTCATCCCCGTCTTGAATCTCTCTTCCATCTATTTTTTCCACGGTGACCTTCGTATCTGGGTCCAGAAGAGTAAACACCCGCTCAAACACGGAAAGTCCCGCAACAATTCCGTCCTCTTTACAGATTAACTGTACCTCGCCCTTTTTGTAGTCCGGCATTACTGCGTTGGTGGACACATCTTCGCTGTTAATGTCCTCCTCCAATGCCATTCTGATATATTTATCCGCAGCAAGCTGCATAGTAATTGGATTCATCTTTTTCTTCTCCTTTCTCCTTTGCTTCTATATGATAAGCCGCCCGTTTTGCAAACACCAGACTTTCCAAAAGACTGTTGCTGGCCAGCCGGTTCTTTCCATGAACACCGTTACAGCTGGTTTCTCCCACCGCATATAAATGCTCCATAGTGGTCTGGGAATTGCTGTCTACGTGTACGCCTCCCATAAAATAGTGCTGTGCCGGAACGATGGGAACAGGCTCTTTGAGGATGTCATAGCCCTCCTCCAAACATTTTTCATAAATATGTGGAAAATGTCTCAGGATTACTTCCCTGTCCACCTTTTCAAAGGAAAGATACTCATATTCTGCCTGTTCTTTTTTCATTTCCCTGCGAATGGCTTCCGTTACCACATCCCGGGGCTGAAGCTCATCTACGAAACGTTCTCCCTTATGATTCAGGATAATGGCTCCCTCTCCTCTTGCCGACTCAGATATCAGAAAATTACGTCCTTTTTCCTCCCGATAAAGGCAGGTAGGGTGAATCTGCACATAATCCATATGCTCCAATGCAATTTTATGCTTTCTTGCTATTCTGCATGCATCCCCTGTCAGAATCGGGTAATTGGTGGAATAGTCATGTAAACCGCCGATTCCTCCTGTTGCCATTACCGTATCTTCGGCAAAAATCCGTATACTCTCTCCCCGGGGATTCTTTGCCACAACACCCACACACTTATTTTCTTCCACCAGAATATCCGTCATCTCCGTATATTCCCACATGGTGACATTTTCTTGTTTCTGTACCCATGACAACAGTGTGGTGGTAATCTCTTTTCCTGTAATATCCTTGTGGTAACATATTCTTGGAATGGAATGGGCTCCCTCCTTGGTATACGCCAGACTTCCATCGGGATTCTTTTCAAACCGCACTCCCAATTTCAGCAGATGGTTGATGACTTCCCGGCTGGAACGTATCATAATATCTACGCTTTCCTCCCGGTTTTCATAATGACCTGCCCGCATGGTGTCCTCAAAAAAGGCATCGTAATCATTTTCATCATGCAATACACAGATACCACCCTGTGCCAGCATGGAGTCACAGCTTGCCAGATCCCCTTTTGACAACATCAATATTTTCTTATCCTTTGATAAATGCAATGCGGTATACAGACCTGCCACACCGCAGCCTGCTATCACCACATCATAATATAAGCTCTTCACATCAAATCCCTCGTCCTTCTACTTTGCCAGTTCCAACATACGGGAAAGCGTTTTCTCTGCCTGCCGGGCAACGGCTTCTTCCGGCATACTTACCTGATTTTCATTGCTCTGCAGCACGTGCCGCACATGCTCTAAGGTAATCTTGTCCATATTGATACAAATCGGGTCTGTTTTCGGAAAATAAAACTTTGCGTCTTCCCTTACCTGTTTTAATTTGTATATCACACCCATAACCGTACCGATGATAAATTCATCGGAGGAACTGTTTTGGGCATATTCAATAATTCCGCTGGTGGAACCTATGTAATCTGCCTGTTTGATAATATCTCCGTTGCATTCCGGGTGTACCAGAACCTCTGCTTTCGGATGTTCTTTCTTCAACTCTGCGATTTCCTCAGCGGACATAAATTCGTGTCTTGGACAGTATCCCTCGTTATAAAGGAATTTCTTCTCCGGCACCTGTGATGCCACATAATGTCCCAGATTCCGGTCCGGGATAAATAAAATATTTTTATTTGGAAGATTCTTTACAATCTTTACCGCATTGGCTGAGGTTACACAGACATCCGACCATGACTTAATCTCCGCTGTGGAATTGATGTAACAGACAACCGCCAAATCTTCATATTCTGCTCTGGCTGCATCTACCACCGCCTTGTCCACCATATGTGCCATCGGACAGTCTGCGGTAGGCTCCGGCATAAGCACGTTTTTTTGTGGATTTAATAGTTTTGTACTCTCGCCCATAAAGGATACGCCGCAGAATACAATGGTCTGCTGCTCCAATTCTACTGCTTTTTTACTGAGAAAATAGGAATCTCCGATGTAATCCGCAATCTCCTGTACCTCCGGCTTCACATAGTAATGTGCCAGAATTACAGCATTCTTTTCTTTTTTTAACTGTTGGATTTCTTCTTGAATGGTCATAATACCCCTCGCTTCTGTTTTTAATTCATGCAATTATAGCACATTCCTTTACAGATGACAAGACACCTGTTTTACACTTGCACTTGCATTGGATTTCCAGTAAAATATAACTATTCGCAATAACAGAAACATACACAAGGAGAATTTATCTATGGCAGGTTCAACTTTTGGAAATATTTTTAAGATTACTACCTGGGGAGAATCCCACGGTGCCGGAGTCGGTGTTGTGGTGGACGGCTGTCCCGCAGGGCTTCCTTTATGCGAGGAGGATATTCAGCTTTATTTAAACCGCAGAAAGCCGGGACAATCCCGATATGCCACTCCCCGTAAAGAGGATGACGCCGTGGAAATTCTCTCCGGCGTATTTGAAGGAAAAACCACCGGAACTCCGATTTCTCTCGTTGTATACAACTGCAACCAGAAATCCAAAGATTACAGCGAAATTGCTGCCTGCTACCGTCCCGGACATGCGGACTATACCTTTGACGCAAAATACGGTTTCCGCGATTACCGCGGAGGTGGCCGTTCCTCCGGACGTGAAACGATCGGAAGGGTTGCTGCCGGTGCTGTTGCCGCAAAGATCTTAAAAGAACTCGGCATTAACCTGACCGCTTATACCAAATCCATCGGCGACATCTCCATTTCTACTTTAGATTTAGCAGAAATTGCAAATAAGCATGGCAAGACTACAGCCCAAGTGATGATTAGATGGTTCTTGCAAAGAAATTATGTCATGATTCCAAAATCTGTTCATAAAAAGAAACTAGCAGAAAACTTCAATGTCTTTGACTTTAAGCTTGATGCTGAAGA
>USPJ01000154.1 GCA_900556645.1 uncultured Lachnospiraceae bacterium | reverse complement strand
GTATAGAAGGCGAAATGCTGAAAACCGGTGTGGCAACATTACCGGACTTCATGAAAGATGCAACTGACAGAAACAGAACCTCACCATTTGCATTTACAGGAAACAAATTCGAGTTCCGTATGGTAGGTTCTAAAGCATCCATCGCACAGCCAAACGTAGTATTAAATACCATCGTTGCAGAAGCATTTGCAGAAGTATGTGATACGCTTGAAAAAGCAGATGACTTCGATATGGCAGTACATGATCTGATCAAGAAAAATGTAACAGAGCATCAGAGAATCGTATTCAACGGAAACGGATACTCTGACGGATGGGTAGAAGAAGCTGAGAAACGTGGACTTCCAAATATCAAATCCATGGTAGATGCAATTCCGTGTCTGGCTACTGACAAGTCCGTGGCACTGTTTGAGAAATTCGGTGTATTTACAAAAGCAGAATTGGAGTCCCGTGTAGAAGTAGAATATGAGACCTATGCGAAGACCATCAATATTGAAGCAAGAGCAATGATTAACATTGCAGGCAAACAGATTATTCCGGCTGTTATCAAATATGCCACCTCTTTGGCAAAATCCATCAACAGCGTAACAGCAGCCTGTGGAGCAGATGTCAGCGTACAGACAGAGCTGTTGACAGAGACTTCAGACCTGTTGGCAGAGGCTAAAACAGCACTTGCAAAATTGCAGGAGGCAACAGACAAAGCGGTAGCTATGGAAGAGGGCAGAACACAGGCAGTTGCATACAGAGATGAAGTTAAAACAGCTATGGATGCACTGAGAGCACCGATTGATAAATTAGAGATGATTGTAGATAAAGAGATGTGGCCAATGCCATCCTACGGAGACTTAATCTTCGAAGTATAAGCAACAGATAGAATCGGTTAGGCGGTCTTATGACCGCCGGGCCTTCTATATACGCCTTGGGCGAAAAAGGTAAGAAGGAGGATTTAGTATGAAAAAATTGGAAATCATCATCAAACCTGAAAAGCTGGAAGATTTAAAAGGAATTTTAGACAGTACACAGGTTACGGGAGTCATGATTACGAATATCATGGGATATGGAAATCAGAAAGGATACAGACAGTCTTACAGAGGTTCGCAGTATAGTGTAAATCTGCTTCCGAAGATTAAAGTAGAGACAGTTGTAGATGAAAATGTAGCAGAATCCTTAATTGACCAAGTGGTAGATAAGATTAAAACCGGTAATTACGGTGATGGAAAAATCTTTGTGTATGAAGTTGAGGATACGGTTCGGATTCGTACCGGTGAGCGAGGCAGTGAGGCACTGTAATGATAAAAATAAAATATGAAAATGTAATCAGTTATCAAAGGGGATAACATAGAAAGTTAGAGAAAATCTAAATTTCCATGCTATCTCTTTTTTGTACTAAAAAAGCATCACGGGGCAAAGAAAAATAAGTTTCGTGGGCAGGAAAAGGAGGAGTTCGTATGTTATTAGCAGAAGTTTCAACAGAAGCATTAGATGCGGTTAACAGCGTAATATTTGGAAGTCAGGGTGTCTGGTTTTTAATCGGAGCCGCTTTGGTATTCTTTATGCAGGCAGGTTTTGCAATGGTGGAGGCAGGTTTCACCAGAGCAAAAAATGCAGGTAACATCATTATGAAAAACACCATGGACTTTTGTCTTGGTACTGTAGCATTTTTCTTCGTTGGTTATAACCTTTTATGTGGCGAAGGAAGTAAATTCATCGGATGGGGCTTGAACCCGTTTGATTTTGAGAATTGTGACTGGTATGGATTTGTATTCAATTTAGTATTCTGTGCAACAGCGGCAACCATTGTATCAGGTGCCATGGCAGAGCGTACCAAATTTGTATCTTATCTTATTTATTCATTCATCATCAGTTTAGTTGTTTATCCGGTTGAGGCCCATTGGGTATGGGGCGGAACTGCTTGGTTAACAGATATGGGATTTACTGATTTTGCAGGTTCTTGTGTTATCCATATGGTAGGTGGTATCTCAGCATTTATCGGAGCTGCTATCTTAGGACCTCGTATCGGAAAATATGATAAAGACGGAAACTCAAAACCAATCCTTGGTCATAATATCGTAGTAGGTGCTTTGGGTGTATTCATCCTCTGGTTTGGCTGGTATGGATTCAATGGTGCTGCAGCAGCAGATGGAGCACATCTTGGAAGAATTTTTGCAACAACCACATTGGCACCGGCATTTGCAACCGTTACAGCAATGATCTTTACATGGATTAAAAACGGTGCACCTGACGTATCCATGTCTTTGAATGGTGCATTGGCAGGTCTGGTAGCAATCACAGCAGGATGTGACAACGTAGACGCAGTAGGAGCCATCATCATCGGTGTATGTGCAGGTATCATTGTATGTGCAGCAGTTCTCTTCATTGAGAATAAATTAAAAGTGGATGATCCGGTTGGTGCGGTAGCCGTACATGGATGCTGTGGACTGTTCGGTACTTTGGCAGTAGGACTTTTCGATTATAATGACGGTCTGTTCTACGGCGGCGGACTTCATCATTTAGGCATTCAGGCACTTGGTGTCGTATGTATCGCAGGATGGACTATCGTAACAATGACCATCGTATTTATGGTAATTAAGAAAACAGTAGGTCTCCGCGTAAGCGAAGAAGAAGAATTATCAGGTCTGGATCCGACAGAGCACGGTTTAGAGTCCTCTTACCCAGATTTCCAGCCAAAGAACTACAAGTTCTAATATGGGCTAATCCGAAAGGGTTAGTATATCTAATCCCCTTAGTGTATATACATCAACAAAGAAAGAATCCGGCAACTCTCTGCCGGGTTTTTTCTTTGTAAAAAGCCGTTCTTAGGGTTCATGGAAAAGGGTTCTTGATTTCCTGCGGAAAATTAGTTACAGTATAAACATAAGAAATATTAGAGGTACTGAAGCTAAAATGAAACAAAAGAAAAATGCGGGATATACACTGATAGAATTAATTGTAGTAATTGCAATCTTGGCGATTCTCGTGGGGGTTGTGGTAAAGGTTTGCGTGGGACATGTGGAGAAATCCAGAGCAGCCGCCTGTGCGTCCAACAGAGACGAATTATACAGTGAGATAAGTACAGAGTACACAGCGGAAGAGTATTCTTCCTTGAAACTGGCATTTATCGGCGTGATGGATGAACGATATAATGGTAGGGAACTCTGCCCATCCGGCGGTGTTTATAGCTGGGTAGACGGAGAAAACGGTATGGAACAGATTACCTGCAGCGTTCACGGGAATCCGGGAACTAAGCCGGGAGAGGGCGAAGGAGAAAATATCTATCCGGGAACAGACTGTGAGATAAAAAGCAATGTCTGGCCGCTGCCGGAGAAGTTTCCAGATGAATATCAGCAGCTAACCTTGAAACCAAGCGGAATTTTTGAATGGGAAGGAGAATACTGGGTTATCTGCAGAGAGTTTTCTCTCACCCGTGAGCAGGCAGCCTCCGGTCCGGACGGAAAGGGACCGGGAGGGGTGACTTATGATTGGTTCCCTACGGAAAAGCTTACCGGTAGGATTCTTACGATGAAGAAAACAGATGGAACCATCAATGGAGTAACCAGAGGAGATATTTTGGAGTATGAGGGAGAATATTATGTCTTTAATGACGGTGGTGAATGGGGAGTTAATCCTGATAACGACACGAAATCACAATGGTACAAAATTCCGAAATAATATTATTTCCCGACAGGAGTAGAGAAATGGAAAAGAGATTACTGTTTATTAATCATAGAGAAGAAGAAATTAAAGGCTTTTTAGAAGCTATGCCGGAAGAGTTGAAAATAGATACGGCAGACAATGGAATTGATGCAGCATTGCTAATGAAAAAGAATACCTATGGCGTTATTGTGGTAGATATGGAGTTGAAGGGCTATGACGGAGAACAACTGATAAAGTTTATGAACAAGGTTTATCCCGATACGGTATGTATCGTGTATACCGTAGCTATCACCCAAGGGCAGCTAAGCTTTTTATTGAATGAACGCAATGTATTTCACGTTTTTTTGAGTCCCGCCAATTTCCGGGAAGAATTTTATCAGATGATAGAGGAAGGCTTTGTGCTGTACGGTGTCAATACTGTGAATAATCAGGAAGCTGATGAATTGGAAGAAAAATATCAAAGGCGGGAGAAAAGCTTAGAGGAAAAAAGTTTGGTATTGGAGCAGCAGAAGAAAGAGCAGGAGAAGAAGTATCAGGCTCAGCTGGAGGAACAGAACCGCAAACTGGAGATCGCACTCCAGCACGAGGGTGCGGCAAACCGTGCCAAGCGGGAGTTCCTGTTCAATATGAGCCACGATATTCGCACCCCCATGAACGCCATCATCG
>USPJ01000153.1 GCA_900556645.1 uncultured Lachnospiraceae bacterium | reverse complement strand
AGCGGGAGGAAGTCTTAACTGCAACCTCGCAGGATATCCGTGACCTTGCACCGATGATTAATGCTGTACTGGGAGAGAAGAACCTCTGTGTCATCGGAAATGAAGAAAAGTTAAAAGCAGAGAAAGAGATGTTTGCGGAAGTGAAGAATCTCTACTAAAGAAGAAAGGAACACACATGAGTGAAAATTTTAAATCAGGCTTCGTAACCATTATCGGCCGTCCAAACGTGGGTAAATCCACACTGATGAATCATCTGATTGGGCAGAAGATTGCCATTACCTCCAATAAGCCCCAGACCACCAGAAACCGGATTCAGACGGTGTATACGGATATGGAGAAGGGACAGATTGTGTTTGTGGATACGCCGGGAATCCATAAGGCGAAAAACAAGCTGGGAGAGTATATGGTAAACGTAGCGGAGCGTACCCTGAACGAAGTGGATGCAGTTTTGTGGCTGGTGGAGCCCAGCAATTTTATCGGAGCCGGTGAACAGCACATTATTGAAAAACTGAAGAATGTAACCACCCCGGTTATTTTGATTATCAATAAGATAGATACGGTGGAAAAGGAAAAGGTACTGGAATATATTGATACCTACCGCAAGGTCTATGATTTTGCGGAAATCGTACCTTTATCCGCACTGAGAGGACAGAACACGGATATTCTGGTGGATTTGATTTTTAAATATCTGCCATACGGGCCACAGTTTTATGATGAGGACACCATTACGGATCAGCCGGAGCGGCAGATTGTAGCAGAAATCATCCGTGAGAAAGCCCTTCATGCATTAAACGAGGAGATTCCTCATGGAATTGCCGTATCTGTGGATAAGATGAAATTCCGCAAAGGGAAAAAGCTGGTGGATATTGATGCCACGGTTGTCTGTGAAAGAGAATCCCACAAGGGAATCATTATCGGAAAACAGGGAGCTATGCTGAAAAAAATCGGCAGCAACGCAAGATATGAAATTGAGCATATGCTGGATGCAAAAGTGAATCTGCAGCTTTGGGTAAAGGTAAAAAAAGATTGGCGTGACAGTGACTTTTTAATCAAAAATTTCGGCTATAACAAGGACGAAATATAAGTCAGTCAGAATTCCCAGAATTGGGAATTATTAGCGGGTATAGGAATCCTCTTCATGGAAATTCTATAAGTAGACAATGGATGTAAGGCAAGGGGGAATTTTCATGGAAGAGGAAACCTGGAAACGTTTTATCAGTACAGGAAGAGTCACAGACTATCTGGCATACAAGATGATTGAAAAGATGGCAGACAGTGAACAGAAGGCAAGAGGTGTGGCAAAGCATGGGGCAGAATATCGTGTTGACGGGAATGGTTCTGTCAGTGATACCCATAGGGGACTATGATAAAAGAATTACATTACTTAGTAAAGAAAAAGGAAAGATTACAGCCTTTGCAAAGGGAGCCAGAAGACCCAACTCCCAGTTGCTGGCTGCAACAAATCCTTTTTCTTTTGGTGAGTTTGAAATGTATGAGGGCAGGAGTACATATAACATCGTAAAAGCAAATATCTCCAACTATTTCCGGGAATTGGCAATGGACGTAGAGGCTGCCTATTACGGCTTTTATTTTTTGGAGCTGGCGGATTATTATGCGGTGGAGAACGGAAATGAAAAAGAACTTTTAAAGCTGCTTTATCAATCCCTGCGGGCATTGGAGAGCAGTTCCTATCCGAACCGTCTTGTGCGTTGTATCTATGAATTAAAGGTGTTGACCATCAACGGAGAATATCCCAATGTCTTTACCTGTCTAAAATGTCAAAAAGAGGAAGAACTGACATGGTTTTCTATCCGGCACGGTGGCACATTATGCAAGAATTGCGGAGAACAGGAGGGAGCAGTTGCCTTACACACATCTACCCTTTACGCCATGCAGTATATCATTACCAGTCCTGTGGAAAAATTATATACCTTTCAGCTCAGTGAAGAGGTGCTGCGAGAACTGGAACGGATTATGAAACGGTATATGGAGCAGTATGTGAATCGGGAATTTAAATCACTGCATGTGTTAGAGGAACTTTCCGGGGGTTAGGAGAAAAGCTGCCTTTGCTTACTACAACGGCGTAAAGGTTGAAATTTTTCCGGTAAAAGGGTATAATGGGATAAATTCGCGTATAGTGATAAGCAGGAGGTAACAGATGAAAAAGCATATCGGTATATGCCTTGCACTTTTTCTGACCGTGGGGCTTTTGACCGGCTGCAGAGCACAGGTTAACCGGACAACAGTACAAGTCAAAAACAATGGAAAAGTTGTGGAGAACGTGGCAGAGGATTTTGACAAGGAATACTACGATGAGAAGGAACTGGAGAAGTTCATCGACCAGAGTGTTGACGAGTATACGGAGGAAACCGGTAAAAAGGACGTAAAGGCCAAGGGATTTTCCGTAAAAGACAAAAAAGCATACCTTACCATGAAGTATAAGAGTACGGATGCCTATATGGATTTCAATCAGGAGACCCTTTATGCCGGGACCATAGTTCAGGCGATTGCAGAGGGCTATACGCTGCCGGAGGAGTTCTATCCGGTAAAGGACGGAAAACTGAAAAAAACTGCAACAGACAAGAGCATCAAGGATAATGAAGACTATAAGATTATCATTACCAGCGAGAATATTGATGTTGCCACAGGCGGTGAAATCTGCTTTGTATCCAGAACGGATGTGAAGATTAAGGATGGAAAAACGGTATCCATCCAAAAAGAAAATGCAGATGATACGTCCTTAACATACATCATTTACAAATAAAGAAGGCGAGGATACAGGAAAATGGAAAAATCAATGGATAAGATTGTGGCATTGGCAAAGGCAAGAGGATTCGTATATCCGGGCTCTGAGATTTACGGAGGTCTGGCAAATACATGGGATTACGGAAATCTCGGTGTTGAGCTGAAAAACAATGTAAAAAAAGCATGGTGGCAGAAATTTGTCATGGAAAATCCTTATAACGTAGGTGTGGACTGTGCGATTTTAATGAATCCGCAGACATGGGTGGCATCCGGTCATCTGGGTGGTTTCTCAGACCCGCTGATGGATTGTAAGGAATGTCATGAGAGATTTCGTGCAGATAAGATTATCGAAGATTTTGCAGAAGAGAACGGTATTACCTTGGAGGAATCCGTAGATGGCTGGTCTCAAGAGCAGATGAAAGAATTTATTGAGGAACACAATGTACCATGTCCAACCTGTGGACAGCATAATTTTACTGATATTCGTCAGTTTAATCTGATGTTTAAAACCTTTCAGGGCGTTACAGAGGATGCTAAGAATACCGTATACTTAAGACCGGAAACAGCACAGGGTATCTTTGTTAACTTCAAGAATGTACAGAGAACCTCCCGTAAGAAGATTCCGTTTGGTATCTGCCAGATAGGTAAATCCTTCCGTAACGAAATTACACCGGGTAACTTTACTTTCCGTACCAGAGAGTTCGAGCAGATGGAACTGGAATTTTTCTGTGAACCGGGTACTGATTTGGAGTGGTTCCAGTATTGGAGAACCTTCTGTCATGACTGGTTGTTAAGCCTTGGAATGAAGGAAGAAGAGCTTCGCTTAAGAGACCACGATCCGGCAGAATTGGCATTTTACAGTAAGGCAACCACAGATTTTGAGTTCTTATTCCCGTTTGGCTGGGGCGAGCTGTGGGGAATTGCAGACAGAACCGACTATGACCTGACACAGCATCAGAACACCTCCGGTCAGGATATGAGTTATTTTGATGATGAGAAGAAGGAAAAATATATCCCGTATGTTATCGAACCGTCACTGGGAGCAGACCGTGTGGTACTGGCATTCTTGTGTGCAGCTTATGACGAGGAGAATATTGGAACAGAAGAGAAACCGGATATGAGAACGGTGCTTCATTTCCATCCGGCATTGGCACCGGTAAAAATCGGTGTGCTTCCGTTGTCCAAGAAACTGAACGAAGGTGCCGAGAAGATATTTACCCAGTTGTCCAAGAAGTATAACTGTGAATTTGATGATCGTGGAAATATCGGTAAGAGATACAGAAGACAGGACGAAATCGGAACACCGTTCTGTATCACTTACGATTTTGATTCGGAAGAAGACGGAGCAGTAACCGTACGTGACCGTGATACTATGGAACAGGAGAGAATCAAAATTGAAGATTTAGATGCATATTTTGCGGATAAATTTGCTTTCTAAGAACGAAAGAAATAGAGAAGAGAAGACAGTATTTTCTGTCTTTTTTTCTTTTTCTGGTGGAATTTGAATTCACAATCCAGATATATTGGTACTGGTATAGCCAGAAACCAGAAGGAAATTTTAGGAAAATTTTATA
>USPJ01000152.1 GCA_900556645.1 uncultured Lachnospiraceae bacterium | reverse complement strand
GTTCTCTTTTCCATATGTAAAAGCCTCCAAGGCTCCATTCTCCCCTCCTGTCACCGTCAATTCAATGAAGAGACACAGAAAAAGCAAAAAAAGAATGGATGCAAAAATCTTAATCCATGCAATTTTATTATCCTTATTTGAAATTGTAAATGCAACCATTAGAAACAGACAGATAGGAAAGACATAGGACACCAGACCAAAAATTCCGAAGAACACGGAACTTACACTGTTTCCCACAATCCCTCCGATACCCAGATTGCTTAAAAAAAGCAAAATGGAACAAGCCAGTACAATCCACAGAATCACTTCCTCTTTCTGGGATACCCCGGTGTTCTCTGCCGCTTTCTTGCGGGTTGCTTTTTTCTTTTTTGAAGTTGCTGCCATAACTACCTCCGGCTTTTATGCTAAATAGAAATATCCTCCAATTGACAATGCTCCGATAATCAAGCAATAAATGGAAAATATGGTAAATTTCTTATTTCTGACAATGACCAGCATGGTCTTAATACAAATATATCCCACAATTGCCGCCACTGCCATTCCAATGACATAATACAGAATTTCCGTTCCGCTTAAAGCGGCTGTAGAAAAATCCTTTAACTCCAATATTGCTGCACCCAGCACCGCCGGTATAGACATGATAAAGGAGTATTTTACTGCAAATCTGCGGTCAAATCCGCTGATCAAGCAGGCTGCAATGGTGGTTCCGGAACGGGAAAGTCCCGGGAGCGTTGCAATTCCCTGACAAATTCCTATAATAAAACCGTTTGTATAGGAAACATTTTTGGGTCCCTTATTGCCGCCTTGAATACGGTCGGAAATAAACAAAAGAATACTGGTAATAATCAGACAGATTCCCGGTATCAGAAGAATCTCCGATGCCATCTCCACGAAATCTGAAGCCACCAATCCGATGATTCCCGTAGGTATGGTGGATACGATGACCAACAGTACGAACTTTCGGTATCCGTTGGTTACAATTTTCAGATATTCATTTTCTTCTTTTCCAAACTTGTTTCGGAAAAAGCGTACGATATTTATGAATACATCCCGGATAATCTTAAAGGCTTCTACAACCATACGGATAATATCTTTGTAATAAACCGCAAAAATTGCAATTAAAGTTCCCAAATGCAGCATGACATCAAACATAAGTCCCGTATCCGTATTTACATGAAACAATATTTTAAACAGTGCCAGATGACCGCTGCTGCTGACAGGAAGAAATTCTGTGGCTCCCTGTATGATTCCCATGATAATTGCCTGTAATAGTGACATAGTGTCCTCCTAATTCATCCTATTTGTTTATATGTGATAATTCCAAAAAATATCCTATTCTTTTCATACATAGTTATATTACCATATTTAGTCACTATTGTCATTAAAACTTTCTTAATTCTACTACATTTAGTTATTTATCCCTATTATTTAATGTTTTCATCAATCATCTGGTGCAGTTTCGCCAAAGCCTCTTTCATTCCTCCCACTTCATTGATGATTCCTTCTTCCACAGCCTGTCCTCCCACCAGAATAGTCCCCAAATCCTTGGACATCATAAAGGTATTCATCATCAGCTCCTCCAACCGCTCCGGTTTTGCAAAGCAATGAGAACTGATAAATCCCACAATACGGTCCTGCATCTGTTTGAAATATTCATAGGTCTGAGGTGCCCCGATAACTGTTCCGCTTAACCGCACCGGATGAATTACCATGGTTCCCGTAGGAACGATATAGGAGTAATCCGCCGAAACTGCCAACGGTACTCCGATAGAATGACTTCCTCCCAATACCAATGACACCGTAGGAATACTGAGTGAGGAAATCATCTCTGCTATGGCAAGCCCCGACTCCACATCGCCTCCCACAGTATTCAAAATCAACAATAGACCTTCCACCTCTTTGGAATCCTCAATCTCTGCCAGCTTCGGCAGCACATGTTCATATTTCGTGGTTTTCGTATTTGCCGGAAGACATTCATGTCCCTCCACTTCTCCGATAATCGTCAGCAAATGGATTTTATGCCGTTCCCGATTGTTATTTAAAAGACGCTGTCCGTCCTCCGTTTCGCTTTCTGTGGTAATATTTTTTTCGTCCTTCATATAAGTCTCCTTTTAAAATCATTATTTATTGTTATTAACGCAAAATAAAATAGAGAGTGTTCTCACTCTCTATTTCTATATGGGATTAGTCTATGTAATTTTTCTTAAATTATGAAAGCAAATCCTGTTTTATCAAAATTTTACGAATCTGGCTGCCCACCAGCACCGCCAACACCAATTTTACCAAATCCAGTGGAATATATGGAATCACACACATTCCAAGGGTTTCCACAAAACCGGTTTTATACTGAATCATAAACCAAAGGGTTCCGAACAGATAGCATACAACCAGTCCCAAGAGACCTCCTACAAAATACATCGGAAGCTTGTTAGGGAATTTGTCCACGAAAAATCCGGTAAAGAAAACCAAAAACAGGAAACCTACCAAATATCCTCCGGTAGGACCTACAAGCTTCTGCACACCGCCGGAAAATCCTGAGAAAATCGGAAGTCCCACCATCCCCAGCAGAAGGTAAATCACTACGCTGAGCAATCCTTTTTTCCATCCCAGAATAATACCTCCTAAATAGATTGCAAACAATGCCAGTGTAATCGGCACCGGTGACACTGCAATAGGAATGGAGAACGGCGAAATAATACAGATTACTGCTGTTACCAAAGCAATTACTGTCATGTCTTTTACTGTTATCTTTTTCATCATAAAACTCCTTTAATGTTAACTATTATTTTAAAAACGTTAACATTAGAATATCTCATTTTTTCCAGTATGTCAACCCGCTTCTGTTAAATAGTTAACATTTTTCAAAAAAATAGTCCGCATCTTCAAAAAGCAATACCTTTCTCCGATGCAGACCGTTTTGTATCTTATTTTTAATTGCCAATCAGATAATCGTATACGTTCATATAACGTCCTGTGGATTTCTTCCATGAATAATCCGCCTGAATACCCCGGTCTACCATCTGGTTCCACTGTCTCTTCTTGTCAAAATAAACCTGTTTGGAATAATTGATGGTATTGAGCATTTCATCGGCATTATAGTTGGTAAAGGAGAATCCGGTTCCCGTGTTCTCATACTCATTAAACGGCATTACCGTATCCTTTAACCCTCCGGTCTCCCGGACAATCGGAACGGTGCCGTAACGGTAGGAAATCAGCTGAGTCAAGCCGCATGGCTCGAATCTGGACGGCATCAAAAAGGCATCTGCAGCCGCATATAATTTATGAGCCAAGTCATCGGAATAGCAGATATTTGCCGAAATCTTATCTCCGTATTTCCAAGCGAAATGGCGGAACATATTCTCATAGCGTTCTTCACCGGTACCGAGGACAACGATCTGAACCGCATCCTGGCAAAGCTCATCCATGATGTAAGCGATCAGATCGAATCCTTTCTGATCTGTCAGGCGGGATACGATACCGATCATCATGGCCTTTGGATCCTGCTCAAGTCCGAGATCTTTCTGAAGCTGGATCTTATTCTTGATCTTTTCCTTGCGGAAATTCTTCGCATTGTAGTTTCTGGTGATGTTTGGATCTGTCTCCGGATTGAATTCATTGTAATCAATACCATTTACAATACCTCGCAGGCTGTTGGCCCTTGCATTGAGAAGACCATCCAGCTTTTCACCGTAGAATGGTGTTTTGATCTCCTCTGCGTAAGTATTACTTACTGTGGTGATCGCATCTGCAAATACTATACCGCCCTTCAGGAAGTTGGCATCCTTATACGCCTCCAGTTTATCCGGTGCAAAATAGTAATCAGAAAGCCCTGTAATATCCTTAACAGTCTTAACATCCCATACACCCTGGAATTTCAGGTTATGTATTGTCATAACAGTCTTGATTCCACGGAAGAATTCATTCTGCTGGAAAGAATCATGAAGGTAAACCGGAACAAGTCCTGTCTGCCAGTCATGACAGTGAATGATATCCGGTCTGAATCCGATCACCGGAAGAACTGATAACACAGCTTTGGAAAAGAAAGCAAATTTCTCAAGATCCCACGGTGCGCTGTCATATGGTTTCGGACCGCTGAAATAATATTCATTGTCAATGAAGTAGAACTGGATCCCATCATACTGCATCTGCATGATTCCCACATAGCAGTTCTTGAATCCAAGATCCATATAAAAATGGGTCACATACTCCATTTTATCTTTCCATTCCTGTTTCATGCAGGCATATTTCGGTAAGATCACGCGGATATCAAAATATTTTTTGTCAAAGCACTTAGGCAGTGAGCCGGCAACATCAGCAAGTCCTCCTGTTTTGATAAAAGGTACTGCTT
>USPJ01000151.1 GCA_900556645.1 uncultured Lachnospiraceae bacterium | reverse complement strand
AATGATGTCTTATAACACTATTTCCTACTTTTTTGCTAACTGATATTCCAATACGATTTTTTTCAAGGTCATTTTTCAATACATACATAACCAGATACTTATTTGCATAAGATTTTCCTTTTTTATATACTTTTTGAAAATCCTTGTTTTTTTTCAACGATTCTGAAAATTGCATCGTCTTTTCCTCAAAATATTAAAATAGAAGAAAAGACCACTAAGCGTGGCCTATGCTGATAATTTTTTTCTTCCTTTTAATCTTCTTGCAGCCAATACTTTTCTTCCGCCTGCTGTACTCATTCTTTTTCTAAATCCGTGTACTTTAGATCTCTGTCTCTTTTTTGGTTGATAAGTCATCTTCATACAGGACAGTCTGGGAATAACGAAGGAACAGCTGGAAGAAGCCATGAGTGAACTGGGGCTGACCTTTGTAAATCTCTTGGAGCCTCAAAATCTGGCGGCATTGGCAACCAAGCTTACCGGAAGTGAGGACAGCTTGAGTCTCATTATGAATGCGGATTTCCAAGGATTGATGCAG
This sequence comes from uncultured Lachnospiraceae bacterium, assembly GCA_900556645.1. The sequence continues at coordinate 3,843 of USPJ01000151.1, read as the reverse complement.
AGTGTGGAGATTCTGGGAGAGGACCTGATGCAGGAATTGGGAGTGACACCGGAGGAATTGAATCAATTGGTAATGCAGAGCCAGCAGAGTCAGAGTGAGTATCGGAACAGATTTTCGCAGAAAAAACCGAAATAACGGATGAGATGCAGCAGATGCCGGAAGAAATACCGGAGGAACTGAAGCAGAATGTGGAAAAAGTAGAAACCACAGATGTACAGGATGAGGAAATACAGACCACCACGGCACAGCAAACCGCTGCGGTAGGAGAGAAAGAAGGAACTTCCCAAGAAGAAATGACGGACACATCGAAAGATAGCCAGTTGGAAGAATCTTCTCAAGAAAAGCTGCTTGCAGGAAAAGAAAACGTAGTGACAGGTTCCGTAAAAGTGGAAAGAGGCTTTGAGGCTGCGGTAACGAAGACTACGGTAGTGCCACAGCAGCAACCGGTAGATACAGCGGATATTCTGAAACAGATTACAGATTTTACAAGAGTGATGTATCAGGAAAATGCTACAACCATGGAGATGCAGTTGAACCCGGAACATCTTGGAAAGCTTTATGTACAGCTTACCTCGAAAGACGGAGCGGTAACTGCACAGTTGGCGGCACAGAATGAGATTGCAAAAGAAGCAATCGAAAGTCAGATTTCCGTTTTGAAGGAGAATCTGAATCAGCAGGGTGTAAAAGTAGAAGCCGTAGAAGTAACCATTGCCAGCCACGAGTTTGAAAGAAACCTAGATGAGAATCAGCAGAACCGGGGCGAAGAAGAGCAGAAGGAACAGGCGGCAAAGAACACCAGAAGAAGTCTCAATATCAATAGTCTGGATGAACTGTCAGGATTGATGTCAGAAGAAGAAATGCTGGCGGCAAAGATTATGAGAGACAATGGAAACAGCGTAGATTACACAGCATAAGAAAGGAGAGAAGATATGGCGATTATTCAGCAGGTAGAAGATGGTAAGCTTGTGGACCAGACCGGATCGGCAACATCATCCAAAACCACAGCAAAAGCCGGAGGAGAACTGGATAAAGAAGCATTTTTACAGCTCTTAGTAGCTCAGATGCAGTATCAGGACCCGTTGGAGCCTACAGATAATACAGAATATATTTCACAGTTGGCAACTTTCTCCCAGTTAGAGGAAACTCAGAATCTGAATCAGACCATGACAGAAGATGCAGCCTACAACCTTGTGGGAAAACAGGTAATCATGAAGGTGACAAATTCGCAAACCGGAGAAACCTCTTATGCCAGCGGCATGGTGGATTATGTGTTAAGACAGAACGGAGGGGTATATCTTTCCATTAACGATTCCCTTTATTCTATTGAGGATTTGGATACCGTAGCAGATGGAGATTACTATACCGCATCCATATTGGCAAAAACTTTTTCAGATGAAGTGGCAGCACTGCCGAGCGTAGATCAGTTGACACTTTCCGATGAAGCAAAGCTGTCAGAATTGGGTTCCGTTTATTCTAACATGACAGATTACCAGAAAGGCTTTCTTTCAGAAGATACCGTAAACCGTTTTAGCGAGCTGGTAAATAAGATGGCAGAATTGAGAAAAGAGCATCCGGTAGAAGGTGGCGGGGATGAATCTGAAGAGCCGACGGAGGAAGTAGAATAAAAGGGAGATGGAATGATGAATCGGATAGGACAACAGTTTACTTCCATTGAACAGGTTTCTGACCAGTATTTAAATCAAAAAAGTGTTAATCATCCGACAGAAAGTTCCGATATATCTTTTGAAGAGATTTTAAGACAAAAGCAGGGATTGACGGAAACGTCGGAACTGAAATTCTCAAAACATGCAGCCATGAGGCTGGAGAGCCGGAACATCAACTTAACGGATGAACAGAATGTCCGGTTGGAATCAGGAGTTCAAAAGGCAAGTGAAAAAGGAATTAACGAGTCTTTAGTACTTGTGGATTCGTTGGCATTTATTGTAAATGTACCAAACAAGACAGTGGTAACGGCAATCGACCAACAGGAAGCCACAGAAAATATTTTTACAAACATTGACGGAGCCGTAATTATTTAGCTGGACCTTTTAGGAAGCTAATGTCTTTGACTGACAGATAAGACAGTTTACGGCAAAAAGTATAGGAGGTCATTCATTATGATGAGAGCATTATATTCTGGTGTATCGGGATTAAAAACACACCAGACAAAGATGGATGTCATCGGTAACAACATTGCGAACGTAAATACCGTTGCGTTCAAATCTTCTTCCGTAACATTCAGTGAAATTATGTACCAGACAACCTCCGGTGCATCCGGGGCAAATGCCCTGACCGGTACCGGTGGTATTAACCCAAAACAGATTGGTCTCGGTGTTTCCACCGGTTCCACCTCTGTAAATATTACAGGAGCAGGAGCTTCCCAGACTACCGGCGGAGCTTTTGACTTGAAATTAAACGACAGTAATTCGGCAACCAGTTTCTTCATCGTAAATAGTGGTTCCGGAACACAGTTTACAAGAGCCGGTTCTTTCTATGTGGATGGAGCAGGAAATCTCTGTATGTCATCTACCGGATATAACGTCATGGGATGGCAGGTAGACCCTACCACCGGTGATATCAAAAAGGATACGGTATCAGCTTTGCGTATTATGAGCGATGTAAACCGTACTTCCGCACCGGAGGCTACCGTGAACGGAGTCTGCTCAGGCGTACTGGATAAAAACAGCAGCGATGTAACCAGTGCAAAGGGTTACACCATGAGCTTGAATTTTTATGATGCATTAGGTTATTCCTACGTTGCAAAATTTTCTGTAAAGGAAAGCAATAGAGACACCGGAATGTATACCGTAGAGCTGAGTGATATTCTGGATGCCAATAATAAGTCTATTTTAGACCAGACAAAATATGATACGATAAGCGAAACTTACGACCCAGAGTATCTGGCTACTATTTTTGGAGTTCAAAAGACAACTAACACCACTTATTCTCCGAAGGCAGGTTGGTCTGTAAGTGATGCACCAAATAATGTGTTTGAAAACAACGGAAAATTATATCAGTATAATGCAGTAAGCAATTCGTTGCTGGAAGTTACCGGAGATGCGGTAAACGGATATACTCAGGTGCCAGGCGGTGAAACCAAGACGATGGCAGAGGCATTTGGGGTTTCTAACTTTGCTAAAAATGTAACGGTAACTGACGGCGTGGTAACGGCAGATGTGCCTAGTTCCAGTTACAATTTGAAGTTTAATGATACCACCGGTGTGTTTGAGTATGTGGGAGCACAGGGTCAGGACAATGTATTCTTAAATCTGAAGGATTCTATTGGTGGGCAGTTTGCCAATATAGACATTGATTTTTCACAGACCAAATGGTTTGATAACGGTGGTGTTTCTACTCTGGGAACGAAACCGGGAGACATTGACGGTGCTACTGGAAAAGGAAAAAAACTGGGAGATATGATAGGTTTGTTTGTAGATAACAATGGTAAAATCTACGGTTCCTATGACAATGGAAATACCGTGCTGTTAGGTCAGATTGCGGTGGCACAGTTTGCAAATGCCATGGGTCTGGAAAAAGTTGGAGATAACTGTTACATAGCAACCCTAAACTCAGGAGATTTTGATGGAATTGGTGTGGATATCACAGCCAACGGTGGAAGTATGTCCACCGGAACATTAGAAATGTCAAATGTAGATTTATCTACAGAATTTACGGACATGATTACCACACAGAGAGGTTTCCAGGCAAACTCCAGAATCATTACCACATCCGATACACTTTTGGAAGAATTAATCAATTTAAAACGATAATCTGAAAAATAGAAAAACAGATATATAGGGGAGGGATAATTTATCCCTCCCCTATATCTTGTAGAGAACGCAT
>USPJ01000150.1 GCA_900556645.1 uncultured Lachnospiraceae bacterium | reverse complement strand
GCAAACATGTCCTGGAATACGTTTGCCTCGCAACTAATACCGGTTGTCGGCCTGGCTGCAGCCATTTACATTGCCATCTATGTTTTAAAAAACGTCGGTTCTTTTACCAAACAAAATGCAGCAGACTTTTTAACCGGAGACAAAAAAGGACTTCTGCTGCTGATGTTCAAGACAACCGTTATCATCAGCCTATTAAAAGATACATGGCTCATTGACAATATTATCAGCCCCGTTATGCAGGCAGGGCTTAATATTTGTCAAGGAGGTGCTAACGGTGGCAAAGTGTAGTATTTGTGAAAAAGGAGCTCATTTCGGTAACAATGTGAGCCATTCTCATAGAAGATCAAACAGAATGTGGAAATCAAACATCAAATCTGTAAAATGTAAAGTAAATGGTACACCAAAGAGATTATATGTATGTACTTCTTGTTTGAGATCCGGTAAAGTGGAAAGAGCTTAGTCTTGAAACTTCAGAGGTTGTCCAGTAGGACAGCCTCTTTTTTGTTGCGGCAAGCCTGGTTTGAATAATAATACCTCAAACTTCACTTACAGCAAAAAAGATTGTATCCCACGATGAGACAGAGAAAAATAATCAGAAATCCCACCACTTCATTTGACAAAAACTGCATCACCAGCATTCCAAGTGCAAAGCAGAACAACCCAAAACCGCAAACTCTTTTCATATCCAGACACCAAAAAAAGCATATATTACTATAATATATGCTTTTTCTCTTAAAATAGTCTCTATTGGTTTACGGAATCGGACAAAATATCTTCCATTTCTTTTGCAGCCGCCTTTTCTCCTTCGGTCGGCTCCTTATCCTTGGATGTAAACTTGTTTACAAAGTCCGGTACCATATCTAAAATCTTGGTAATGCCGTCCTGATTCTTAACATTCACCAGCTTGGTGGTTCCATTCTGGATTACCAAAACGGCACTAGGGGTAATCTTACCTCCCATACCGCCGCCGCCGTTATTCTTCTTATCTTCGGAAAAAGCACCTGCTCCTACTCCGAAGGAGACATCTACCAACGGTAAAATAATGGTGTCTCCAATATGGATGGCATCTCCCACCACGGTCTTTGTGGTAATGAAGCTGTCCATTCCTTTAAATAATGATTCCACGGTTGAACTGAAACTGTTATCTGCCATAGTAACCCTCCTATTTGAATTTTCTGATTAATGCTTTCACATCTTTGTCTCTGTATAATCTGATTGCGGTTCCTAAGAACCGAAACAACTGTATATGTCCGTTTATCCGAAATGTTCCTCTCACGTAAAAATGCTCGGCTGTAAAATCCGGTCTTACACAGATACCCTTCTTATACATCAAAGGCATCATACTTAAAATTCCCGTAAACTGTCCGGTGGTTGCCGGGTCTCCCGTACTATAGGACAAATCGGCTCGTCCTCTTCTTGGCCCCACATGCCGCAGGATGGACTTCAACTCTTTGAATAGTTTTCCTGCCGCCTTTTTATTAGTTTCATCCGAAAGATTCTTTTTTATGTTGGAAAAATTCTTTTTTAAAGAAAAAAAGAATGCTTTCATCTTTTGTATCCATGTTCTAATGATATTCCATGGAAGATATTTTTTCAAGGATTTTCCATCCTTTTTTTTCCGGCTTCTGTTTTGCCGCTGTTCCTGCTGTTCGGATTCCTTTTGCTGTTCTTTCTGCTGTTCTGAAGTCTCTTGCTGTAAATCCTGCTCTACAGGAATCTCCGCAGCCTGTATAGAAGCTGTTGTCTCTTCTGAAGGCTCTTCTTGTTCATCCTTCTTCCTGCTTTTTTTCTTAGGTTTCGGATGTTCCTCTGCCGGAAAAATATTCTTTTTGAAGATACCCAGAATCGACATTTGAACATGGGCTTCCTTGTTTATGACCTCAAACCTGAGAGCAATCAATGAAAACAGCCAGGAAACCTTTCCCCGTATCCTGATTTCCTCTTCCAACTCTCCCCTTACCCCATAGGTTACAGGGAAAAACAGTACTAACAGCAACAGGGCAAGTATTACTGCCAGAAGCACCAGCAGAATGATTCCGATGACCTTTAATATGGTTAAGAGTATCGTCATGTGTTACTGCTCCGTTTCTCTTCGCTTTTCTTCTTTTTTAAATAGGTTCTGATATCGGTGTTTCCCAATTCATTCATGGTTTCCACTACGATGGTCGCTGCGATTTCCACAGCCTCCTCATATCCCTTTGCCATACCTACTATTACCAACTGCTTCTTGGGATAGTATCTCTGCATCAGCTCCTTGGTACTGATGATTTCCAACAGATTTTCTGAATTTGCCGCCAAAGCAATCACATACATATTCAACATACCTGCATTGTGCTGAATTTTCCATTTTATCTTATCTGCCTTCTGCTCTATATTTTCTGATAAATATAATGCATCATACCAAATCATAGGAACTCCTTACTGTCTTCTCCTGTAAAGAAAAGCAGTTCTTACAAACTGCTTTTCTTCTAAAAATATTTCCGATTGCCCCATAAATTACTTTTCTTTAAATCCAAATATTCATTGTACGCCTTCTCCAAAATCTGCTTTTCATTTGCAAATTTCAAAAGATGATAAGCCTCGTGAAACTTGTAATATCCGGAATCGACAAAATATTCTTCTCGTTGTGGTTTGCTGTAATAACTGTCCGCCATCATCAAATACCAGTGAACACTTTTTTCTACGGTATCTTCCGGTACAGTAAAAGTATATTGACTTTTCCCAACATATTTAATTATGTTCGCATCTACGCCTGTTTCTTCCCTGACTTCTCTTATAGCCGTATCCTTATACTCTTCGCCGGGTTCTACGGTTCCCTTTGGTAAAACCCATCCTTCATATTTGTTCTTATAATTCTTATATAAGACCAATATTTTTCCGCGAAAGATTACCACACCACCACAACTTGTTGCCTCTATCATAGCAATCCCTCCTGATGTGGTTATTTAACTTAGTTCTAGTATAACCTTTTTTTTATAATCTTGCAACAAAACCCATCCATAGTTTTCGCTTTTTTTACTGACCATAGTAAGTGTCAAATACCTGCTTTGCCACCGGTGCCGCATACTTGCCTCCGGTACCGGCTCCTTCTACAATAACCGCAATGGCAATATCCGGTTTTCCCGAATCTTCCTTGGAGGCATATCCTACAAACCACGCATGGCTGTCACGGTTACTGTTAATCTCCGCAGAACCTGTTTTTCCGGCTGCCGTATAGCTCTGACCTTTTAAGGCACTGGCGGTTCCGTCATTGACTACCTGCTTCATATATTCCTGCATAATCTGTGCCTGACTTTTGGACAATAGCTTTCCGTATTCCGAATTTTCATACTCTTTGACTACGGTTCCGTCGGCATTTTCCGTGTGATCCACCACATATGGATTCATCAGTACTCCATCGTTGGCGATGGCAGAAACCACCAGCAGCATATGGTACGGAGACACCAGTGTCTCCCCCTGTCCGATGGCAGTCTGCATGGTCTGCATGGTGGTGGAATTTTTATCCAGCACAAAGCTGCTGTTTTTTGTTTCAAAAGGTCCCGGAAGGCTCTGGTTAAACAAAAGGCTCTCACAGAGTTTCCGATAGGAAGTCTTATCCAGACTCACACCGATATTGGAAAAGGATGTATTACAGGAATTGGTAAAGGATTCCTCCAGATTTTCACTTCCGTGTACCTCATTTCCAAAACAATGAATCACTGAATCCTCTATGGTCAGTGTTCCACGGCATTGAAAAGAATAATCCTCGTAATTCGGATTTTCCTTCATATATTCCAAGGTGGTAAAAATTTTAAAGGTAGACCCCGGCGGATATAATCCCTGTGTGGCACGGTTTACCAGTACGGAGCTTTCCTCATCCCCGGAAATGCTCTCCCAATCCGTGGCAATCTCATTAGGATCAAAATCCGGTTTATTTACCATTGCTAATACTTCCCCAGTTTTAGGATCCATAACTGTTATTGAAACTGCTTTTGCCTTATTATCTTGATAACATGTTTCTGCAACTTTCTCTGCAAAATATTGAATATTTTCATCTATTGTTAAAGTTACATCGCTTCCATTAATAGGAGCAGTGTATTGGGATATTGTATAAGGAAGGTCTCTTCCTCCTCTATCAAGTTCTGCCATTCTAACCCCTGGTATACCTGAAAGTTCTGTATTATATTGAAGTTCAATTCCTGCTAATCCATTACCATCTGCATCAGTAGTTCCAAGAACATGAGCTAAGAAATTACTGTTTTTATAATATCTTTTTGTATCAGGAGAAACAATTATTCCAGTTATGCTAGTTCCATTTCCTTCTGAATCCTTTCCTATTGCTTCAACCTTATCAGCTACATCTTTTTCAACTCTTCTTATTAATGTAGCAGACCCTGCTTCTGAACCATCACTTAA
>USPJ01000149.1 GCA_900556645.1 uncultured Lachnospiraceae bacterium | reverse complement strand
TCCCATTTCTTCCAGAACATCCAGACAACGAATCGCCTCCAGATTATTCTCATAGGTCTTTCCAAAGCCCACTCCCGGGTCCAGAATAATCCGTTTATTTTTAATACCTGCTTCCTTGGCAAGCCAGATACTTTCTTTCAAATCTGCTTTCATCTCTTTTAAAAATTTCTTGTAATCGGCTTCCTTGCGGTTATGCATCAGGCAGCATGGAAGCTTCGCATCAGCAATTACCTTTGCCATTTTTTCATCATATTTTAATCCCCAGATGTCATTGATTAAATCCACACCTGCCTTGATATTTGCCTTTGCCACCTTGCTTTTATATGTATCTATGGAGATTGGCACTTCAAAACGTTCCTTCAACGCCTCCACCACCGGAACCGTCCGTTGAATTTCCTCCTCATCGGAAATTATGGTATAACCTGGGCGGGTAGATTCTCCTCCCACGTCGATGATATCCACACCCTGCTCCACCATTTCCTGTGCGTGGAACAATGCCTGATCCAATGTGTTGTATTTTCCGCCATCAGAAAAGGAATCCGGTGTTACATTTAAAATACCCATGACATAGGTATGATTTTTAACGTCGAATTTCCTATTTCCTATTGTAATTTTTTCAATTTTCTCTTTCATACTGCACCTCGTCTGTTCTAATACCATAACTTTTGATTCTTCGCTTCTTCACTCCATTTACAGGTATCATATGCTTTACAAAACCTACAATTACGAGAGCTTTTATCTGCTCTTCTTATCAGCTCTGCCAAAGACTGCTCCTGTCTTTTTCCCTTGTTCCTATGTCCCGAGACCGCTTCTGTAATCTCTTGTTTCTCTTCTGTGGTAAGATTTAACTTATTCAAAAAATATTCTGCTTTTTTCTCACCTGCCTTATCATGGGATATCCCCTGCAAATATTCCTCTGTTCTCCCTAAATCGTGCAGCAATGCTGCAAGATAAATACTCTCTTTTTTCATATTCCAACCGGATTCCAGATTTTTCAACTGGGCAATTCTGGCAACTGCCAGCAGATGTTCTAGTCCATGCCCACAATATACACGCTCTTTCTCTAATTCCTCCAGTTGTTTTATCTGCTGCTGATATTCCCGGTCTTCCAAGAGTTTATTTACATTTTCCATTTATTTTACCATCATAAAAAATTTGTTCTGCAATTCCATGTCTTCTTCAAAAACTCCACGTGTTACATAAGTTACGGTCTTGCTCCCCGGCTTTTTGATTCCACGCATTGTCATACACATATGCTCTGCTTCAATCATTACCATGGCTCCCTTTGGCTTTAAATGCTCCATCAAAGCATCTGCTATCTGGGCACTTAACTGCTCCTGAAGCTGGGGTCTTTTTGCATAGACCTCTACGGTTCTCGCCAGCTTACTCAATCCCACAACCTTTCCGTCCGGGATATACGCCACATGTGCCTTCCCGTAAAAAGGCAGCAGATGATGCTCACAAGTGGAATAAAAGACAATGTCTTTCTCCAACACCATCTCATTGTCCTGTACCGAAAAAGTTTTCGACAGCGGTTTGGCGGCATCTACCTCTAAACCGCCGAAAATCTCCTGATACATTCTGGCAATACGATCCGGAGTCTCAACTAATCCCTCTCGGCTGTAATCCTCGCCGATTCCCTCCAGAATCAACCGTACTCCCTGTTTAATTTTATTCTCATCCATGGTATTTCACCTGTACTTTCCTATACTTTCTCTGATTTCTCCCAGATAAGAGAGGGAGCCCCATGCAATCACTACTCCATCCTCACGTTTGGCTTCCTCCACAGCCTTTTTTAAAGCGTCTCCTACGGATTCTTCCACATGAATCTGTTCCCTGTACATTTCCGCTTCCTCCGCTAATTTTTCGGCACACAATGCCCTGGGATTATTTGGCGTCACCAGATATGATGTCTGTGCCAAAGGCAAAAGTCTTTCTAACATTTTACCATGCTCTTTATCTGCAAGCACCCCTATTATATAAATTATTTTTCGATTTGTAAAATAATTTTGTATGGAGGAATATAACTGCTCTGCGGCAGCCGGATTATGAGCACCGTCTATGATAACCTCCGGTTCCTTTAAAATCTTTTCAAATCTGCCTTCCCAGCAGGCTTTTTCCACACCTGTCTTTACTTTTTCCGGCTTTATCACATATCCTTTCCGGTCCAAAACTTCCAAGGTTTCCAATGCCAGTACCAGATTCTGCTTCTGATAGCTTCCTCTTAACTGCGTCATCAGATTTCCATATCGGGGATGATATAATCCCATCCCTTCTTCCGTAAATTCCGCTTTTATCTCTTTCCATTGGGCAAACGTCAGATTCGCACCTTTTCTTTGGACTGTGTTTTCTATGACCTTTTCCACTTCTTTTTCCTGTGCCAATGCCACCACGGAACATCCCTTTTTGATGATTCCCGCCTTGGCTTTTGCAATCTCCGTCAAAGTATTTCCTAAAAACTGCATATGGTCCATTCCAACAGCGGTAATCACGGAGCACAGCGGTTTCTCAATGATGTTGGTGGCATCCTCGATTCCGCCCATGCCCACCTCTAACAGCACCATATCGCATTGCTTTTGATAAAAATAAAGGAATGCTGCGGCGGTTTCCACCTCAAAAGAAGTGGGATGAGGCTTTCCTGCCTCCACCAATCTCTCACAGGCTTTTTGTACCGGTTCTATAATATTTCCGTAATCCTCTTTGCTGATAATTTCCTCTCCGATACGATAGATTTCCCGTTGGCAAAAAACCGCCGGGGACTGATAACGACCTACCCTGTAGCCGTTTTCCGTCAATATAGCTGATAGGAAGGCTCCCACAGACCCTTTTCCGTTGGTTCCCGCAATGTGAATACAAGGTAACTGCTCCTGTATATTTCCCAGTTCTCTCATCAGATTTCGGATACTGTCCAGTCCCAGAATACTTCCATATTGTTTGGTTGTCTCTATAAATGCTCTCGCCTGTTCATATGTCATTTCTTTACGCCCTTGGTATCTCTCTTTCCGATATGAAGCCGGTTCAGTACAATTTCTTTTTCTCCCACCATAACACTGCTATTTTCTCCCTGATTCAGCACATGAATGGCTGTCAGCACATCCGCTGCTCCTAAACGGATTCCCCGCACACCAATGGCTCCTTTTTTCTTTTGTGGAATTTCTGCCGGGTCAATTCTTAAGAAATAATCCTTTTCCGACTGCATGACCATAGTGTCACCGTCCTCCAGAGCATGTACTGCCAGTACCTCATCTCCTTCGCCCAGCTTGGTGGCTGCCGTGGTCCGTTTTGACACATCAAATTCACTGCCGTCCACCACCTTTAACATGCCCTGCTTGGTTCCGAAAAGCACCTTTTTCTCTTTCAGGCTTTCCAGATTCATAAGATAAACCAGTTCTTCCTGACTGCTGTCATAATTGCTCAGATTATCAATCGGCTGCCCCTTATCACGGAATTTACCAAATGGCACATCCATAATTTTTACCATATGAAGCTGCCCGTGGTTTGTAAAGACACACAAACGGTCTGTATTTTTACACGGAATCACATATTTGTTTTCCGCATCTGCCGCTTCTTTATTTCGCTCATAGGCTGCTTCATCCACACATCTGCCATAGCCGAAGCGGTCCATCAAAAAGACCACATCCTGCTCTTCGATTTTCTTTTCCTCCACCACTGCTGCCGCCACGTTGTCAATAACGGTTTTCCGCTCTGTGGCATATTCCTTTTTAAAAGCATCCAATTCCTTGATGATAACCTTTGCCATCACAGAACGGTTACTTAAAATATCCTCATATTTTGCAATATTTTTTACGGTTTCCTCGTGGTCTTTTAATAAGGCCTCGATTTCCAATCCGATTAATTTGTACAGACGCATTTCTAGAATAGCACTTGCTTGTTTCTCGGTAAAATGCAGATTTGCCGCGTCCTTCTCAGATTGTTTGGATTTGAACTTAATGCCTTCAGTCTTTCCTTCTACCAGACACGCCTTGGCTTCTTTGATATTTTTGGAGCCACGGAGAATCTCAATAATCAAGTCAATGACATCACATGCCTTGATCAATCCTTCCTGTACCTCCCGCTTATCCATCTCTTTTGCCAATAATGTCTTATATTTTCTGGTGGCAATCTCATACTGGAAATTTACATGATGACGAATCATCGGCACCACACCCATGGTCTCCGGCTTTCCGTCTGCCACTGCCAGCATATTGACACCAAAGGTATCCTCTAACTTTGTTTTTTTGTAAAGCAGGTTACAGAGATTTTCTGCATCTGCTCCCTTTTTCAGTTCCAATACAATACGGATTCCCTCTTTGGAGGACTGATTGGAGATATCCACAATATCATTGGTGGCTTTGGATTCCACCAATCCGTAGACATCATTTAAAAACTTGCCAAT
>USPJ01000148.1 GCA_900556645.1 uncultured Lachnospiraceae bacterium | reverse complement strand
CAGCTCTTCCTACAATCAAGAAGCTGATCGCTGACGGCGGAAAGGTTATTCTCTGCTCCCACCTTGGAAAACCGAAGGGAGAGCCGAAACCGGAATTATCTCTTGCACCGGTTGCAAAACGTCTTTCCGAATTATTAGGACAGGAAGTTAAATTCGCTGCTGACAACGAAGTTGTCGGACCAAATGCTAAAGCTGCAGTAGAAGCTATGAAAGACGGAGATGTTATTTTATTCCGTTTTAACGTATAAAAATTTTTCGCATAAGATATAAAAATGCCTTTGATTGGAGAGGGCTATGAGATTATGCGAACTCAGAGAAAAAGATGTCATAAATGTATGTGACTGCCGTTGTCTGGGGCATGTGATGGATTTGGACTTGGATGAATGTAATGGATGTATCCGGGCGTTGATTGTTCCGGGTCCCGCCCGTTTCTGGGGTTTTTTTGGAAGAGACTGTGAATTTTTCATCCCTTGGTGCGATATTGTAAAAATTGGTCCCGACATTATTCTGGTGGATGTAAAGGACGATGAAATCAGACACAAGTTGTAGCAGAATCTCCGAAAAGAGTTACATAATGTGGTATAAATTGGTTGACAATAATTTACAAAATGTTTATACTTATGCTATGAATACCCAAGGAGGAGTCTGGGATGAAATGTCCGTTTTGCAGCAGCGAAAATACAAGAGTCATTGACTCAAGACCGGCAGATGATAATAATTCAATTCGCCGCCGTAGATTATGTGATGATTGCGGAAAACGTTTTACTACTTATGAGAAGGTGGAGACCATTCCGTTGATTGTCATTAAAAAAGATAACAACAGGGAACAGTATGACCGTTCCAAGATTGAAGCAGGTGTATTAAGAGCCTGTCATAAGCGTCCGATTTCCATTAATCAGATTAATCAACTGGTGGATGAGGTGGAGACAGAAATTTTCAACCGTGAGGAAAAGGAAATCCCAAGTACGGTTATCGGCGAGATTGTTATGGATAAGCTGAAAGATTTAGAGGCGGTAGCCTATGTGAGATTTGCCTCTGTTTATCGTGAATTTAAAGATGTAAATACATTTATGAACGAATTGAAAAAAATTTTGGATAAGTAATCAAAATAGGTAAAGTTCTGCGGTCTTTAGACGATATATATATTGTCTAAAGGATTAGCAGAAAAGAATAAGGATGTTGATAGTATGAATATTTCAGGTATTCGTCCATATACAGGATATTATGATTACAATTCAATAAGAGAGATACAATCGCAGAGATTAGATACGGAAGAGTTACAGGCAGGAATGGAACAGTCCGGTGGACAGCCACAGCCGAAGATTAGCGAGGAAGAGCTGGCAAAGGCGAAGGAGAATCAGACCTTTGGTTCCGCACAGTATGCGGATACATATCAGGCAGACCGTCAGTATGAAATGAAGGGTGCCGACAGCGATATTTATAATCTGGATGTACAGCAGGCACTGTCTGAGATGCAAAAGGATCAGGTAATTCAACAGTATCAGTTCTTTGTGGGACGCAATGGAGTTGATGGTGGTCAGGGAGCACAATCGGCACCGGTAAGAGGCGTAGAAGATTTTACGTTATAATCAGAATAAAAATGATGGAAGAGGAAAGTGGAAACACTTTCCTTTTTTGATGTGGAAAATGGCATTCCAAGAGAATGATAAATAATTAACAAGCATAGTTGAAAAATAAAATTAGCAGGTATACAATAAAAACAGAACTGTATGGAGAAGATGACAAAAGACCTTGGGGGAGGTAATAACATGTTTGAATTTGATGAATTTGTCAAAAAACTAAAAGACAATCCGAAAACTATCGTATTTTCGGAGGGAACAGATCCGCGTATCATTGAGGCGGCATCCAGACTTCTGGCAAGCAATTTTTTGCAGCCGATTCTGATTGGAAATGAAAAGGATGTCTGGGAGGAAGCACAGGAAACCGGTTATAATATCCGGGGAGCCAAAATTATTTCACCAAAGGATTATCCGCAGATGGACGAGATGGTGGCGGAATATTGTAGAATCAGAGCAGATAAGGGTGTGACAGAAGCGGAGGCTCGGGAAATCCTGCAAAAACCAAATTATTTTGGAACGATGCTGGTGAAAATGGGAGTGTATGACTCTCTGTTGGGCGGAGCCATTACTTCCGTAGCAGATACAGTAAAACCGGCATTGGAGTTAATCAAGACAAAGCCGGAAAATAAGATTGTTTCATCCTGTATTGTGCTGGCAAGACCGAGAGCAACCGGTGAACATGAGGTAATTGCTTTGGGGGACTGTGCCATAAATATTCATCCGACAGAAGAGGAGCTGGTAGAGATTGCCTATGAAACTGCCAAGTGTGCGAAAATCTTTAATCTGAATCCGAAAGTGGCATTTTTGAGCTATTCCACACATGGTTCGGGAAAAGGAGAAGATGTAGAGAAGATGTGCAACGCTGCAAAGCGTATGGAAAAAGAACATCCTGAAATAGCAAGTATCGGAGAACTTCAGTTTGATGCGGCGGTGTCCCCGAAGGTTGCGGCAACGAAATGTCCGGGCTATGAGATTGCCGGTCATACAAATACTTTTATTTTCCCAGATTTGAATGCGGGAAATATCGGTTATAAGATTGCAAGATATCTGGGTAACTTTGAAGCCTATGGACCGATTCTTCTGGGGTTAAATGCTCCTATCAATACTCTCTCCAGAGAATGTACGGCCTTTGAGGTATATTCCATGGCAATTTTAACGGCAGCAATGGCAGAATAATCTACAAAAGTATATGGAAAAAAACTTGCACCTTTAGAAGATATAAGATAAGATATCCGTGTATGTTGAAAAAAAGGAGAGAACCATGAGAATATTGGCAGAGGATACGACATGTATCATAGTGGACTATCAGGAGAAAATTTTGCCTACTATCGCAAAGAAGGAAGAGCTGATAGAGACAAGCGTAAAACTGTTAAAAGGATTGAATATTCTTGGTGTTCCAATGCATATCACGGGACAATATACCAAAGGTCTTGGATTGAATATACCGGAAATTTGTGAAGCGGCTGGAACAGAAGAGTATACAGATAAACTGGTGTTTTCCTGTGCACAGGTGAAAGAGGTGCAGGAGGCAATTAAAGGGAAAAAGAATGTCATTGTCTGTGGGATTGAAGCCCATGTCTGTGTATTGCAGACCGTAATCGATTTAATCGAAATGGGATATCAGCCTGTCGTGGTAGAAGATTGTGTTTCTTCCAGAAATCTGAATGATAAAAAGATTGCAATGAAGCGGATGCAGGCAGAAGGGGCAATCATAACCACTTATGAATCCCTTTTATTTGAATTGCTGGGCAAAGCAGGAACAGACACTTTTAAACAGATTTCCAAGTTGGTGAAGTAATATGTTAGGACGATTCTATCCGGGAGAGTATGTAGATTCCACATATGGAATTGATTTTAAAGGTTTATATGAGGAAGGCTACCGAGGAATTATATTTGACATTGATAATACATTAGTGCCTCATGGGGCACCGGCGGACCAACGGGCGAAAGAATTATTTGCTCAGCTTAAAGAGCTGGGCTTTTCCTGTTGCCTGTTATCCAATAATAAGGAACCGCGGGTGAAGATGTTTAATGATGAGGTGCAGGTTTCCTATATTTTTAAAGCAGGAAAACCGAAGGTTGCCGGATATGAAAAGGCAATGGAGGTAATGGGAACCCGTCGGGAGAATACAATTTTTGTGGGAGACCAGATTTTCACGGATGTATACGGTGCCAATCGTACCGGACTTCGTACTTTTTTGGTAAAACCCATTCATCCAAAGGAAGAGATACAGATTGTATTAAAAAGATATTTGGAAAAAATAGTATTGTTTTTCTATAAAAAACGGTTAAAAAAGGAGCAGAAAAAGAAATGAAAATTGCAATGGGAAATGATCATGCAGCGGTGGAAATGAAACAGGAAATCCAGAAATATATGGAAGAAAAGGGATATGAAATCATTAATTTTGGAACAGACAGCCATGAAAGCTGCAATTATCCGGAATACGGACAGGCAGTGGGCGAGGCTGTTGTAAAGGGGGAGGCAGACTGTGGTATTTTAATCTGTGGAACCGGAGTGGGAATTTCAATAGCCGCAAATAAGGTACAGGGAGTCCGGGCAGCGGTTTGTTCAGAGCCTACTACGGCACGTTTGGTAAGGGAACATAACAATGCCAATATTATAGCTTTCGGTGCCAGAATCGTGGGAATGGAGACGGCAAAGAGCATTGTGGATGCGTACCTTGGAGCAGAATTTTTAGGAGGACGTCATCAGAAACGAGTAGATATGATTCATGAAATCGAGAAAAACAGGAAATAGTCTTGAAAAATATAGTATTTTAGTATAAAATGTGAAAAGCGAGATTATCACAAAGGGATAATCATACAAAATGAGGAGGAATATCTATTATGATATCAGCAGGTGATTTCAGA